>JABDJF010000304.1 GCA_013002645.1 Myxococcales bacterium | reverse complement strand
CCTGGCGCCATGGGGTTTCGACCCCCAACAAACCCCACACTCGAAGAGGAGACACATGGCTGTCGAACGGACCCTTAGCATCATCAAACCTGACGCCGTCGAACAGAACAACATCGGGAACATCGTCGCGATGATTCAAGGCGCAGGGCTCGAAATTCTCGGCATGAGAATGCTGCACCTAAGCCGAGCGCAAGCAGAAGGCTTCTACGCTGTCCACAAAGACCGCCCGTTCTTCGGTGAGCTCGTCGAGTTCATGACGCGCGGCCCCGTGATCGTGAGCGCGCTCCAAGCCGACGACGCCGTAGCGCGGTACAGAACACTGATGGGCTCGACGAATCCGGCCGAGGCCACAGACGGTACGATTCGAAAGGCCTATGGCACGGACATCGGCGAGAATGCGTGTCACGGCTCGGACAGCGTCGAGAACGGCCAGATCGAAGTCGCATACTTCTTCCCCGAGTACCTGCTGAAGTAGTCGATGAGCGGCTCCATCGAAAACCCGCTGCGACCGCTCGTCGAGCAGGCATTTGAAGACCGTTCGAAGCTCGAAGCGCCCGAGTACCGCGCTGCGGTCGAAGAGACCATCGCCCAGCTCGACAAGGGCGCGATCCGGGTAGCGACTCGCGGCGCCAACGGTGAGTGGACGGTCCACGCGTGGACCAAGCAGGCGATCCTCCTCTACTTCGGCATACGGGAGATGGAACGCGTTGAGGTCGGCGCCTACGAGTATCACGACAAGATCCCGCTGAAGAAGAACCTCGACGAGCAGGGCGTGCGCGTCGTGCCGCCGGGTACGATTCGCTACGGCGCGCACATGGAAGCGGGCTCGATTCTGATGCCCGGCTACGTGAACATCGGCGCCTATGTCGGCGCGGGGTCGATGGTCGACACCTGGGCCACGGTCGGGTCTTGCGCGCAGGTGGGGAAGGGTGTTCACCTTTCAGGCGGCGTCGGCCTCGGCGGCGTTCTCGAGCCGCCCGGTGCGAAGCCGGTGATCATCGAAGACGGCGCGTTTGTCGGCTCCCGCGCCATCGTGGTCGAGGGCTCACGGATCGGCGCAGAAGCGGTTCTGGGGGCCAATGTCGTCATCACCTCGAGCACGAAGATCATCGACGTCACGGGCCCTGAGCCGGTCGAAATGCGCGGCTACGTTCCGCCGCGCTCCGTCGTCATCCCAGGCACGCAGAGCAAGCGATTTCCCGCCGGCGAGTACCAGGTCCCAGTCGCACTCATCATCGGGCAACGAAAAGCGAGCACCGACAAGAAGGTGACGTTGAACGAGGCGCTCAGGGACTTTGGGGTTTCCGTCTAGCAGCCACGAACTGGTAGGGTCGAGTTTCGGGACGGAGGTGCGAGTGGCCAGCCAATCATTTGACGTCGCCATGCTGGCGACACCTCACATCGACCACTACGCCAAGGCAACCCAAGCCAATTGGCAAGCCTACTGCGATCGGCACGGCTATCACTTCGTCTGCTGGCGCGAAACCGTACTCGACGACATGCATTTGATCTGGTCGAAGATCGAGTGGATGCGGCGTCACATGCGCCAAATGACCTCCGACTGGCTGGTCGTCGTCGACGCCGACACCGTCGTCAACAAGCCGGAGCGGGAGCTCGCCGACCTCGTTCTCGCACATCCAGGGAGAGATTTCTTGATCTCCGAGGATTGCTCGCGACGGCTTGGTATCCCAGTGCCGCTCAGCCTGCGTGGCGTCATCTCTGCACGCACGCTGCGCCCACCCAATTGCGGTTTCATGATGATCCGTGCTTCCGAGTTCGGGACCCGTTTCCTCGATGAATGGCTCGAAAACGGTCGTGGCAAATTCAAGCACATTGCCGATGTTTTTCCGCGCGAGCAGTGGGTCCTTTGGCTCTCTCTATTTCGAGAGCATCGCGATCGAATCGCCGTTCTGGGGCCCGAAGTCATGAGAATGGGCAATCACCCGCTGCTCGATCGGTCGACCGACTGGAGCGACGCGTTCGTGTTGCACGACAAGCGCTTGCCCCTTTGCAAGGGGCTGAGCGTCAAGGATTTGCCGCTGGATCCTTGAAAAAGGCGACCGTGGGGGCTCCCGATTCCCGCCTTGTAGTCGATTGTCCATTCGTGGTTAGATAGTAGGATGCGTATCATCTTCCTACTCTTGGCCTTGGGCCTGTTGATCAGTGGCGATTCCTTCACCGCCCAAGCCCGCGCCGAGGCGACGCACCAGCTGAGGATTGCGACTCTGGCCCCGCGCCAATCGACGCTCGGGGAGGTCTATCACAACCTCAAAATCGAAATGAAGAAGCGCACCAACGGCGCCGTGAACATGAAGATGTACTACGGCGGTGTCGCCGGCGACGAGATCACGGTCGTTCGCAAGATGCGTGTCGGCCAGCTCGATGGCGCTTTGATTACGTCCACCGGGCTGTCCGCGCTCGTTCGGCAAGTGCTCGTCATGGAAGCGCCCGGGCTCATCCGGAGCTATCCGGAGCTCGACGCGGTTCGCGAGGATCTCGCACCGCAGTTCGAAGCCATGTTCGACAAGGCTGGGTACAAGCTCGTCGCCTGGGGCGACGCGGGAAAGACCCGGATCTTTTCCACCCACAAGATCTTCGGGCCCACTGACCTCCAGAAGGTCCGGCCCTGGGTCTGGCGGGACTCCGCGACGATGCGGGCGTTCATCAAGGCCTCTGGCGCCAACGGCGTGTTGCTCAACCTGCCCGAGGTCTACTCCGGCCTGCAGACCGGCATCATCGACACGATTATCGCCTCCTCGGTCGGCGTCCTGGCGTTCCAGTGGCACACGAAGCTCAAGACCATGGCCAAGCAGGCCGGCGGTATCGTCACCGGCGCCTTCGTCATCCGGAAGGAGCATTTGGCGACGCTCCCGAAAGAGGCCCGGGACTACCTCGATGAGGTGTCCGGCGAGACCGAAGAGACCTTCCGCGTGGAAGGCCGAAAGCTCGACGATGACGCGGCGCAGACGCTCGCGAAGCGACTCAAGGTAGTCAACCTATTCCGAGCCCAGCGCCAGTGGGAAGAGGTGCAATTCGCGGCCCGTGAATCACTCGTCGGCCGGATGTACTCGCGGGCTCTGTTGAACCGAGTCCTAGAGATCCTCAAGAAGTAGCGCGCGTCGGCTATTGCACGACGACATCGCAGGGGAAGACCGCTTGGAGCTCCGCGTCCCCTCCGCGCCAGTCCTGGCATGCCGAACCGGTGAGCTCGATGGTGCTGCCGTCGATGGCCTGCCATCCGCGAACGCCATCGTTACAGGTGAGCAGCTCCCCGTTCAGCCGAACTGTGCCCTCACAAGCCTTCGCGGTGTCGATGACGCCGTCGGTCAGGCTCACCGTGCAGGGGATGTTCTGAACGACGATCTGCTCGAGGTCGGCTTG
>JABDJF010000295.1 GCA_013002645.1 Myxococcales bacterium | reverse complement strand
GCTTCGAGCGGCGCTCCGCCGAACGCGCGATCGGCGGCCTGCTGCAGAGCGTCGCCGAAAACGTGCAGAGCCTCGGAGTACCCGGCGCCCTCACCGGTCCGATCGCGCGAGGCGAAGCGGAGGTCGTCGCGAATCATCGAGCTGCGCTGCGCGGTTTGAGTCCCGATGCACGCTCAGCTTACGACGCACTCGTCCCGATCATCGTGCGCTGCGCACGAGCCGCAGGCCTAGCGCAAGCGAAGGCGTCGAGAATTCTGCGCGCGACGAAACGCTGAACGGCGGCTTCACTCGGCCGCTTCGACGGAACCTTCGGTCCGCTCGAAGCGAATGCCTTCCGCGTCGCCCTGCGCCACGACGCGATCGCCGCGCTCGAAGTCCCCGCCAAGGATGGCGGCTGCCAGGGGCGCTTCGATCATCCGTCCAATCGCTCGGCGCATTGGTCGCGCGCCTAGCTCCGCGTCGTACCCACCGAGTGCTACCAACGCATCGATCGCGCTTTCATCGATGCCCAGATCGACGCCTTGTCGCTCTCGTAGCTGCTGGATGACACCGGCCGCCATCCTCCGGGCGATTTCACGAACCTCGTCGCGGCTGAGGGACCCAAAGAACAACGGCTCGTCAATGCGGTTCCAGAGCTCGGGCGGGAGCGCGCGACGGGCTTCCGTCAGCGCCGCGTCAAATCCATCTCCGTTGCGCTTGGACGCTCCCTTGAATCCAATGGAGCTTTGGCCGCGCTGCGAGCTCTGGGCACCGAGGTTCGATGTCATGACGACGATCGTATGCGTACAATCGACCGTCCTCCCCTTTCCGTCGGTGAGACGTCCGTCTTCGAGCAGCGGCAGTAGCGACTGGAGCACATCCATGTGTGCCTTTTCGATCTCGTCGAGGAGGAGGAGCTGGTAGGGACGGTGGCGAATGGCTTCGGTGAGTTGCCCGCCGGTGTCGTGGCCGATGTACCCGGGCGGCGCTCCGACCAACTTTGCGATGGCATGCGATTCACTGAGCTCGCTCATGTCGATGCGAGTCATCGGGCACCCCATGAAGAAGAGCTCGTTCAGCGCGCGCGCGGTCTCGGTCTTTCCGACGCCCGTTGGCCCCAAGAAGAGAAAAGTCGCGAGCGGGCGTTGGCCGTGAAAACCTGCGGCGCCTTTGCGAAGCGCATCGGAGATACGCCTCATCACGTCGGTGTGACCGACGACGTGCTCTGCCAAATGCGCCTCGAGCTCGAGCAGCTTGTCCGAGTCGGTCACCAGGAGGCGCTCGACCGGCACCCGCACTTTTTCCGCCACCACCTGCGCCACCGCTTCGCGATCGACGATGGCCCCACCCCGACGGCGCGTCCGCGCGCCGGCCAGATCGAGAAGGCCGATCGCCTTGTCCGGCAGGGTCTGCTCCGCCAGGTATCGCACCGACAGCTCTACTGCAGACTCGACGGCCGACGGCTCGTAAGCGATGCCGTGATGGACCTCGTAGCGCGGCGTGATCCCCAAGAGAATCTCGACCGCATCTTCGGGGGTCGGCTCAGCCACGTGGATCGGAGAGAACCGCCGGGCCAGCGCGGCGTCGCGCTCGACGTACTTGCGGTACTCGGCTTCGGTGGTTGCCCCGATGCAGGGAAGCTCTCCGCGCGCCAGAGACGCTTTGAGCTCGTGCGCCAAGTCATCGGGCGATTCACCGCCAATGAAGAGCGTATGCACTTCGTCGATGAACAGGACGATCTTTCCATCAGCGCGCTTCACCTCGAACTGCAGCCGTTGCAGGCGCTCCGAAAGTGCGCCTCGAACCCCGGTGCCAGAAACCAAGCCGCCCGCTGAGAGCTCGACCAGGATGGTCCCCTCCAGGCCGCGCACACCTTCTCCGCATCCTGCGAGCCTCCGGGCGAGGCCCTCAACGATGGCGGTCTTGCCCACGCCGGGCGGGCCCACCAGAATCGGATTGTTCGATCGTCGGCGCGCCAGTACGTCGAGAAGCCGCTCGATTTCATCGTCACGGCCGATCACCTCGTCGATCCGCCCGAGCGAAGCCATCTCCGTCAGGTTGCGCCCGAGCTTGGCCAGCGTCGGATACTTACGCGCGTCGAGGCTGAAGGGCGATGACGAGGGCACGATGATCTCGTCTTCCGTCGGAGCGCCGGGTTTTGGCGTCGGCCCTTGGATCGGCGCTTCGATGAGAATCTCGTCGTCTTCTTCGTCGAGCGCATCGACGCGAAGCTCGATGAGCGGAGCGGGCTGGGCGGTCCTCCGCGCTGAGGGACGTGACGGTTTCGCTGGAGGCTGTGCCGAAAACGACGCGGCGGGCGGGACGTACGTCGAGCTGGACCGCGCGTTCGCATCTCCGGGTCGGAGCACCTCGTGCACTGCTTCTTGAACCCGCCGGGATCCAGTCCCGATGACCTCGAGGCTTCGATGCGCAGCGCTTCGGGTGTCGCGCGCGACCGCCAGGAGCAGGTGCGCCGGCAGCACCTGCGGCGCTTCGGATGCCTTGGCCAGCCGGTAGGCGCGTTCGACCGCTCGTTCGAGCGCACTGGTCGGCTCGGAATCCACGACGCGGATCGCGCTCAGCAGATCACTCTCCTTGACCCCGAGTCCGGACAGCAGCCTCCCCATCGGGCCCCCGGTCTGCACCATCACGAGCAGCAGATACGCCGTCGAGGGGCTCTGCGCGCGCCTTTGGGCCTCGCGCTGCGCGCGGGCGACCAGTCCTTTTACACCCCCACTGACCGTCGTCATCGAGCTCCGTTCCTGGGTCGGAGTTAGCCGTCACCGCCTTGGGGCACAACTTTTCGGCGGGCTGTATCAAACATGAAGGCCTAAAACCTACATTTACGCACCTTATCACCCTGTCATTGGAAAGTTCCAGTTGTTAGCTTGACCGAGGACCCCAAGCCAGGAGCAAGCTGTGAATCCACGCCTCGCACTCGTCGCCACCGCATTGGCAGCCCTCGTTTCGTCGGGGACTCCGTGGCAGGGGGCCGACGCCGCAACGGGCCTGCGCGCAAAGATCTTCCTCACGCAAAAAGGCGTGCCGCGCACCCTTTCGGAGTCTGGGGTCATTCGCTTCGCGCGGTCGAATAAGGCCACCCGTCTCAGGGAGAATGTCGATGCTCCCATCGAGGAGCGCCAGTGGAAAGCCACTTTGGTCGCGAACTTCAACGCTCCCCTCGGAGACTCGGAGTTCGAAGTGCTCTTTTACGATATCCAAACCGCGGAGCGGAAGTTCATCGCTCCGGCGATGACGGTGTTCGTCAATGACCGCAATCAGCGAACAATCGTCCACAAGCTCAGGCTCAAGCGCCCGCAGTTCGAGCCCAATCGAAGGCTCGAGATGGTGGTGACCGTGCGTCGACAGGAGGTCGGCCGTTACCGCTTTCAAATTCTCGGAGACAGGGTACAACACGGCGGCGAAGTCACCTTCTCGGATGACGAAGCCCGCTGAACCGTGCCAAGCCTCAATGATGTCACCAAGCGAGCCTCGAAGGGCTCCCTCGACGCAGTCTATCTTCTGGTCGGGACCGAACGCCTGCTGATCGAGCGCGCGGTCGACGCAGTGCGCAAGGCGGTCGACTCGATGGGCGCCCCGGGCTTCAACATCGAGGTTTTCGACGGCAAAGGGCTCGATGCAGCGCGGGTGATCGCCGCGGCACGGACCCTTCCGATGATGGCCGATACACGTCTCGTCTTGCTGCGCCACGTCGACGCCATGACGCCCACCGAGCAAACGAATCTCGCCGCGTACCTGGACGATCCAAACGAATCGACCTGTTTTCTGATGACGGCCACCAAGCTCGACGGGCGCGCCAAGCTCGCCAAGGCCGCAAAAAAGAAAGGCTATCTCGTCGACGCCAAGCCTCTTCGCGGCGCCGGACTTCGGGAGTTCATCCGCGCCGAGGCAAAGGCTCGCGAGCATGGCATCGCCCCGCAGGCGATCGAGGCGCTGCTCGATGCGGTCGGCGACGACCTCGCAGCGATCGACGACGCGATGGAACGCCTCTCGCTCTTCGTAGGCGCAGGCCAGCGGATCGACGCCGAGGCCGTCATGACCTGTGTCACCCGGGTTCGTGTCGAATCGATTTGGAGTCTGGTCGATGCGATCGGGCTCAAGGACCGTCGCAAAGGCATGGCTGCGGCCCAGTCACTCCTCGACGATCGAGAGCCGCCGCTGCGGCTTCTCGCCATGGTCGCTCGACAGCTCCGAATCGTTGCCCGCATGCGCGAAGCCCTCTCGGAGGGCCTCCGGCCCCAAGAAGCGGCAAAGCGCGCCGGGGCCCCTCCTTTCAAAGCGGGTGACCTCACCGAGTCGGCACGCCGATTCACCGCCGACAGCCTGGGAAACGCCTTCGAGCTGATCGCAGAAACCGATCGCGCGCTCAAGAGTAGCAAGCGCCCGCCGGACCTCGTCCTCGAGGATGCCGTGCTGGAGCTCTGTGCGGACGCTCCTTGACGGACTTGACGGACTTGACGGACTTGACGGACCAGGTCGACTCGAGGCCGAGCGGCACGAAATCGCGACGGAGCCGGAGCTCAGCTCTAGAGGGCGTTGACCTGGTGGGTCAGCCTGGCGATGTACCGCGAACCGGTCTTGCGGTGATAGATGCCCTTCGACACCGCGCCGTCGATGCGGCTGACGGCTTCGATGAGCGCCTTCTTCGCCGCTACGGCATCACCGGTCTCGATGGCGGCCCGGACGCGCTTCACACAGCTACGCACATTGGTGCGGATGTGACGGTTGCGCGCGGTTCGCTTGATCGTCTGGCGGACTCTCTTTTTTGCTGAGGCGTGGTTGGCCACTCGAATATCCTCCCCGTAGGGACGCGCGTGGTAGCCCCGCCCCAGGGGGCTGTCAAGCCGGTCACAGGAACCTTGCGAGACCCGCTCCTACCAGGCATACAGGCCCGTGTCCCGACGCAAGCAAACCTTAGATTGGCTTGCCAAGCTCGTCACGGAGCGCAGCAAGCTGGTCGTCTGGGTCTCGGTGCTGGTGACGGTCGCCTTCGCGACTCAAATCCCGAAGTTGACGGCCGATCCGGCGCCGGAAAGCCTTCTGTCCTCGTTCGAGGGTGAAGAGTACGCGCTGATCCAGCAGCGCTTCGAGGAGTGGTTCGGGAAACGGCGAGAGGCCGTCCTCATCCTGGTCGAGGCCGACGATGTCCTCTCCCGGGACACGCTTCAGCAGATCCACGATATCTCGCTCTACTTCGAAGAGAAGCCCTGGGTCGAGAAGGTCGCGGGCATCACGACCTTGAACATGCCCCGCCGGGTCAAAGCCGCGTCCGACGATGCCCCTGGCGAGCTGGATGAGCTGGACGGCCTACAGGAGGTCGGCGGGCCGGGCGACGAAGGCGACCTCGATGATCTCGACGATCTCGACGATCTCGATTCGCTCGACGAGTCGGAAGACCCGTCCGATGCGCAGGGGGATCTCGCAGACGCCTCGTTCAACGCGCTTCTCGACATCATCGAAAGCGACCCCGACCGCTTCCGCGGCGGCATTGCAGAGGTGGGACCCGCCTTGTCGGCGGAGCTTCAGACCGACCCGATCGTCGAAGGGACGGAGGTCACCGAAGAAGAGGCCATCGAGCTGGCAGGCGCGATCTCTAGCAGTCCTCTTCTGGTAGGACGGTTGATCGACGAGGACCACACGGTGGCGGGCATCGCCCTCCAGTTGCCCGAGCTCGACCCCAAAGAGATGCGTGCGGCGATGGACGACCTCCGGGAATCGCTCGAGCGACCTGAGTTCCAAGACGTCGATGTACACGTCGGCGGCCTCCCCTATCTTCGGAGTGTCATCGTCAGCAAGATGCGAGCGGACAACCTGCGCCTGATTCCCTTGACGGTCTTGGTTTGCCTGATTCTCTTGACCCTGTCGTTTCGATGGATTCCAGGCGTCTTGCTTCCGCTTGGGGCGGTCGCCATCACCGCACTGGTGACGGTGGGCGCAATGGGGCTCTTCGGTGAGCCGATGAACATCCTGAACAACGTGATCGTGCCGCTGCTGATTATCATCGGCATCAGCGACGCGACGCATTTGATTCAACGCTATCGCGACGAGGTGCACGCGGACGACGACCCGGACCGGAAGGCCGCGGGTCGACGGACGGTCCGGTCGATCGCAGTGGCCTGCATGCTGACCTCCGCGACCACTGCCGCCGGCCTCGGCTCACTCGTGGTCTCGAAGACGGTGATGCTGCGACACTTCGGGATCACATCCGGTCTCGGCGTCATGGTCTCGTACGTCGTCATCATCACCTTCGTCCCCGCGATCCTCACCTGGGTCAGCCCACCGAAGCGCTCCGACGTTCGCCGGGAACGAACGAGCATGTTCACCAACGTGACCACTGGGCTGGTCGCGAAGCTGCTTCGTTGGCGCTGGGCGGTGCTTGGCGTGACCGCGTTGTTCACAGCCGGCGCAGCGTACGTCGCAAGCCAGATCACCGTCGACCACGCCTTGCTCGACCAGTTCGACGAAACCGACCCCGTCTACACGACCACTGTGTTGATCGAAGAGAAGCTTGCAGGCGTCCGTCCGCTCGAGGTCGTCCTGGTCAGCACCGAAGAAGACCACTTCATGGACCCGAAGATGGTCCAGAAGATCCAGCGCATCCGGAACTGGGCGGCCCTTCGCCCAGAAGTCATCCGAAGCCTGAGCTACGGCGACATGCTTCGAGAGTCCTACGCGCTCCTGGCCGATGACCCGACGGTTCGCTCGGAGTTCTTCAAAAGCAAAAAGCAGGTAAAGGGCCTAGTCACGATGATGAGCCAGCGTCAGCCCAGCCCGCTCAGCGCGTGGCTGACCGAAGACGGCAAGCGGGCGCGCATCCAATTCAAGCTGCGGGACGTCGGCGCACAGGCGACGATGCGCTTCCTCGACATCCTCGAGAACGTCATCGAAGGCAGCCTCCGGGGCGACGACACGGTGACTGTGTCGTACACCGGTGAAGCCTACACAGGCTCGCGCGGGCAAGCGGCGGTCGTCAATGACCTGCTCGGAAGCCTCTTCGTTGCCGTCGTGATCATCTTTTTGTTGCTCGCGTTCTTCTTCCGCAGCATTCGGCTGGGCTTGCTGAGCATCCCGCCCAACTTGATCCCCTTGATTGCAACGATGGCCTATATGGTCTGGCGCGAGATCCCTCTGAACGTCTCGACCGTCATCATCTTCTCGATCAGCCTCGGCCTCGCGGTCAATGGCACCATTCACGTTCTGGCGCGATTCCGCGAAGAGATGCAGCACGGCATCGGACGTGAAGCTGCGTTGGTGCGGGCGGCGCGAGGCACCGGCCGTGCCATCGTGATCTCCTGCGTCACCTTGATGGCTGGCTTCTCGGTTCTGCTGTTGAGCTCTTTCGTGCCCGTCCGAAACTTCGGCGAGCTCATCGCCGTCACGATCGGCGGCTGTCTGGTCGCCACCCTCGTCGTCCTCCCACCACTCCTGCGCGTCGCTGGTGGAAGCGGCGGCGTTCGAGGGACGAACGACTAGCTTTCCATTCGCTCGATGACCGCGGAGGCAAATCCTTCGGTGTCGAGCGTGCCTCCGAGGTCCCTCGTCTTTTGACCGTCGGCCAAGGCCTCGTTGTAGGCCTCGCGAACTCGCCCGGCCGACTCCCGACAGGTCTCGTCGCCGCGGGTATCGGCAATGTGGTTGAGCAACATCACCGCAGACATGATTAAGGCAAGCGGGTTTGCAACGCCCTTCCCCGCAATGTCGGGCGCCGAACCGTGGACCGCTTCGAACACGGCGTATTGCTCACCGATGTTCGCGCCTGGAATCACCCCCAGGCCGCCGACGAAGCCCGCACAAAGGTCGCTCAGCACGTCGCCATAGAGATTCTCCAACAAGAGGACGTCAAACTGCGTTGGGTCTTGCACCAACTTCATGCAACCGGCATCGATGATGACCTCTTCATATTCGATGTCGGTGAATCCTTCTTCGTCTCGAATCTCACGGGCACAGCGGATGTACATCCCATCGGTCAACTTCATGATGTTGGCTTTGTGCATCACCGTGACCTTCTTTCGGCCGCGGTCGCGCGCGTATTGAAAAGCCCAGCGGGCGATCCGCCGTGACGCCGCCTCGGTCGCGACCTTGAGGCTCGTCACGACGCCCTTGGTGACTTCGTTTTCGATACCGCTGTAGAGTCCTTCGGTGTTTTCCCGAATCACGACGAGGTCGACGTCTTGGTACCTCGTCTCGATGCCGGGCAAGTTGCGAACCGGACGGACGGCAGCGTAGAGGTCGAGCCGCTTGCGAAGCTGAACGTTGACGGAGGTGAAGCCTTTGCCCACCGGCGTCGTGCACGGCCCCTTGAGCGCGAGCCCGTGTTCCCGAACCGCGTCGAGGGTCGCCTCCGGCAATACCTCGCCAAGCGTCTCGAGCGCGGCCAGCCCGGCGTGATGCTCGACCCATGCGAGCGGGGCCCCTGCCGCCTGGAGGACCCGGGTTGTCGCTGCCGCGACTTCCGGGCCGATTCCGTCGCCCGGGATGAGAACGATTTGGTGCGTTGTCATTTGCTACTCCCGGCCCAAGAGTAGCGCTTGCCAAACTTTCGCCAATGCGCTTCAAGAGGAAACATGCCCGAAACTGACTCGGTAGTGCGAGCCATGACCAACGACGGGGCTTTTCGGATCGTCGCCGCCCGTACGACCGACACCGCCCAAGCCGTGATTTCGGCCCAAGAGCTGTCCGGGCTGGCCGCTCAGGATATGGCCGATTTGCTGACCGCATCGGTGCTCTACCGGGAGACGATGGCGCCTTCGCTCCGCGTGCAGTGCATCGTGCGCTTCGACGAGGAGGCCGGACAGCTGGTCGCCGACTCGCACCCGGACGGCTGGACACGTGGACTCTTCCAAAAAGGGTCCGGAGAAGCTCCTGCCGACCTCCGCAAGACGCAAGCAACGCTACAAATGATGAGAACGCTCCCGAACTCGGATCTGCACCGCGGGGTCGTCCAGGTGCCCGAAAGCGGGAATCTCTCCGAGGGGTTCATGCGTTACATGCAGTTATCGGAGCAAATCGTATCGATGATTTCCCTGGGTTCGGCGGTGGGAGGACAGCATCCCGCGGCGGGCGGCTACGTCGTGCAACTCCTTCCAGAGGCCGCGGAAGCAGAGGCCGCCATGGAGACCATGACCAGACGCCTAGAAGACTTCGTCGAGATCCGCGATCGCCTGCAAGCGTCCGACAGCTCCCCGTCTCGGTTGGTCGAGCAGATCTTCGACGGCATGCCGTTCACCTGGTTGCACAGCAGCGACATTCGCTTCGGCTGTCACTGCAGCCAGGTCAGGGTGATGACGACCCTCAGCGTCCTGAAT
>JABDJF010000288.1 GCA_013002645.1 Myxococcales bacterium | reverse complement strand
TCTTCGAGCTCACCGTTGCGCCCGAATTGTAAACTTTGTCTGTTTGAAGCTCTTCGGCGAGCACCGGCGTGGCGAAGAGGCAGAGACACACCGCAGCGAAAACCTTGTTCATGCTTTGGACCGACTTCTTCATCTCGACTCGATACGGCGCCTGCGTGTCATGGCTGAGTGTTAGCGTTGCCGATAGCAAGTTCAAACGCCCGTTCAGGTTCGCGCCCCACGTGAGTCAGGCGGCGAGTCGACGGCGCAGCGCTTCGACGACGAGCGATTCTTTGAACGTCCGGTGCGACCTCGTGGGAAAGACGACGTGGATTGGCATCTCCGCGACGCATCGTTCCGAGAGGAGGCCGACGAGCCTGCCCGCGTCGATCAGCGGCTGTACGATGAACTCAGGGAGCCAAGCAATGCCGGCGCCTCGTGCGGCGAGCTCCGCAATGGCGTCGCCGTGGTTGCTCTGAACGTGTCCGCCCACGCGAGTCCTCTCCTCGTTTCCATCGGGGCCGTCAAAGACCCAGGTGTCGAGACGACTCTGGTGAGTGTAGAGGATGCATTCGTGGCTACGAAGATCGGCGGGCTCCGTTGGCAAACCGTTGCGGGCGAGGTAGTCCGGCGACGCGACGACGAGGCGACGCGACACCCCGATCTTCTGAACGACGAGTGAGGAGCTCGGCAGGCGGCCAATGCGAATTGCAAGGTCGAAGCGCTCCGCGACGAGATCGACCGCACGGTCTTCCAGTTGGAAGTCGACGGAAAGCCTGGGATGCGAACCCGCGAGCTCAGCAACCACACCGGTCAAAAAGCGAATGCCGAACGACGTGGGCGCGCTCATCCGAAGGCGGCCGACCGCGCTCCGAGTCGCGGTGGTGAGCTCGGCTTCGGCGTCTGCTGCGAGTGCGGCGATCGCCCGGCCCTTGTCGAGGAGCGCCTCGCCGGCATCGGTCAGGCTCACCCGACGCGTCGAGCGCTGAAGGAGCGCCGCGTCGAGGTCGCGCTCGAGGCTCCGGACGCGCTCGCTCACCGTCGACTTGGCGACTCCGAGCTCGGCCGCAGCCCGCGAAAAGCTGGCGTGCTCGGCGACGGCGACAAAGGTGCGGAGGTCATTGAGGTCCATTGTTCAGATATCCGAACGGTGATTCTATTTTCTCACGTATTGTGCGCTTTTTCAAACTTCCAATAGTAGATCCCATGGAGGTACACCCGATGAGAGTCCGACGAAGCCACGAGCGGGGCCACGCCAATCACGGCTGGCTCGATAGCCACCACACCTTTTCCTTCGCGAACTACTACGACCCGGATCACATGGGCTTCCGCACCCTCCGGGTGATTAACGACGATCGGGTACTGGGCGGCGCGGGGTTCGGAAAGCACCCGCACCGAGACATGGAGATCATCTCCTACGTCGTCGAGGGCGCCCTCGAGCACAAGGACAGCATGGGCAACGGATCGCTGATCCGTCCGGGCGACGTGCAACTGATGCGAGCCGGCACGGGCATCACCCACAGCGAGTACAACCATTCGCCGACGGACACGGTGCGGTTTCTACAGATTTGGATCACACCCGACCAGAACGGGCTGACCCCGGGCTATGAGCAGAAGTTCTTCGGGGATGAGAGGCGCGGCACCCTTCGCCTCGTCGCCTCCCCGGACGGTGCCGACGACGCGGTGCAGATTCACCAGAACGTGACGATGTACGCATCGATTCTGGAAGATGGGCAGAGCGTCACGCACGAGCCTGCCAACGGTCGGCATACTTGGCTTCAGATCGTACGCGGCAACGTTACGGTCGAGGGCGTCGCGCTCGGTGAAGGGGATGGTGCCTCGTTCAGCGATGCGTCGCCTATCACGATTCAATCGGACGGTGACGGCGAGCTCATTCTCTTCGACCTCGCATGAGGAAGGAACACGGCATGACGAACTTGATTGGAATTTCGGGCAGCCTTCGTCAGGCCTCGCTCAACACGACGCTGCTCGAGGCCGACCTCCGAAACGTGCTCTTCGGCACGCTCGCCGAGGTCTTTCCTTACCCCGAGGTTCTCGTCGGCCAGGCACGTCAGCGGCTCGTGGACGGTCAGCTTACCGACGAGGGAACGCGCAAGATCATCGGCGAGATGCTCGAGCGCTACGTTGCTTGGATCAAGCGTTCGGCTTGATCGGTCAATTCTAAACCAAGAGGAGTTTCAATGGATACCACTGCGCTCGAAAAAGAGCTCAACGAGATGATCGCTACCGGCAACGCAATGGCGGCATTCGAGAAGTTCTATGCAGACGACGTCATCATGATGGAAAACAATCAAGATCCCCGAAGAGGCAAGGAGGCGTGTCGCAAGTACGAGGAGGAGGGTGCAGCGAAGTTCCGTCTTCTCCGCACGCTCCGTCAGTGCCTTTTTCAGCAAACCGCCGAGACGGTTCTGCGGGCGCTGGACCCTCAGGAGGTCTTGGACCTCTTGGCGCGCGCGTGCGCTGGGGATTTCAGCGGTCAGAAGCAGACGACGTAGGATCTCTCCACGGCTGAATCCGGACGCATCCTCGAGGGCCTCAAGGCGGGTGAGATGCTCGTCGCCGACCCGCACACCGATGAAATGCTGAAGACTCCCCACCCGCAGATCTTAGGCAGAGTCCAACGGTTGTCTAGCGCGGATCTCGCCTCGGGCGTGCGAATAAGCCGAAGGCGTTGAGCACGTTGATCGAGCGCGGAGCGGCGAACGGGGAAGAGTTCGTCCGGAGCGCTTGCAGTTTTGTTAAACAAAACTCTTCCTTGCCCGAACAGAGTCCGGTTCCTTTTGACGCACAATGAAACTAGTTGTAGTTCTTTGCGACAATCTGAATCGTAGTGACTCCGATTGCTCTGAAACGAACAAAACAGAGTCAATCTGAGTCAGACCCAACCAGTTCGGAGCAAAATTGCGCAACACGATTCAGAAAAGAGCAAGACGAGTCATTCTGCGTCATTTCGATTCACGAAAATAGTTTGATCCCCAGGACAACATTTTGGGGGGCAAAGCCGATAACAGGGGTTGAGGTGAGTGGTGCCACCGGGCTCGTGCGGCCATCGATGCGAGGTTCCCCCGCGACGGGGTCATCTTCCCCGAGCTCGATTGTCGAGACGCGCTACGGGAGGCAGCGCTTGCTGCAGGCGTCAGCGCGCACCGCGCCAGCAAGGTCAGCATCTACGACTTCCGTCATGGTCGCGGGACGGAGTGGGGCAGGACGGGGAACCTCATAGGCATTGCATACCTGATGGGACACAAGCACGTGACGACCACCAAGGAGTACCTGCATTCCAATCTCGAGGAGGCGCAGGCGGTGTTATTTCCCACCAGTTTCTTCACCAGTCCCGGTGAGGCCGCCCCCACGACGGCAGAGCTAATCGCGCAAGCTACCGAAATGATTGGGTGCGGAAGAGAGGACTCGAACCTCCACGAGTGTTACCTCACTAGATCCTTAGCCGACGCTGCACATCAAAAAGCCAATGAATTCAAGGGTGCGAGTCGGTCAGGAACATCCCAAAACACCCTTGAGAGGTCGCATTTCTCACCAGTGGTGAAGAATCGCGCACGCGATCTGCTCCGCGCCGTAGCCGACGGTGGCGACGTGTCGATCGCGACGGTTCACGAC
>JABDJF010000284.1 GCA_013002645.1 Myxococcales bacterium | reverse complement strand
CCCCCGGCAAGTGCAGGACTTCATCCCCACGCCGATGAGCATGGCCACGAGCATGTACGTGACCGGCCTCGATCCCTTCACCCAAGAGCCCGTCTACGTCGCCAAGGGCCTGCGCGAGAAGCGAATGCAAAAAGCGCTCTTGCAGTACTGGGACGTCGAGCAGCACGACCTGGCCCGCGAGGCGTTGATCAAAGCCAAACGCGGCGATCTCATCGGAAGCACCGATCGGCACCTGGTTCCGCCCGCATCGGGCAAGGGCGCGCTCTCGATTCACGAAAAACGGCGTCGCCGATCTCGCGCCCGAAGGTAGCTGACAAGGCACGCAGAGTGCGATAGATGCAGCCGGTGACCGGCCGCAGGCGCCAGCTTCTTTGGATCGTGCCGCTTGCCGCCGCGCTCGTGCTTGCCAGTTTGTGGCTCTTCCACGAGGCCGAAGGGCCCCGAGTCGAGGCGATCACGCCCGTTCGGAGTCCCTTGGTGCAGACGGTGGTGACCTCGGGTCGTGTCATTCAGCGGAGGCAATCGAAGCTCGGCGCCATGGTCCCCGGAACCGTCGCAGAGCTGCTCGTCGATGACGGCGATCGCGTCGAGGCGGATGCCTTGCTGGTTCGGCTCGCCGACGAGGACGCCCTTGCCAGCCTCGCCGAGGCCGAAGCGTCGGTCTCCGAATCGGAGGCGAGGCTCGCGCGTGTGCAAGGCGTCGGCAGGCAAATGGCCGTCCAAGCGCTCCGGCTCGCCACGATCGAAGCGAAACAAGCCGAGACCGAGTACCGGCGGCAAGACAAGCTGTTCGGGACCGGGGCAGTCAGCGAGCTCGACGTCGAGCGCGCGCGCCGTGACCGCGATCAAACGCGGAGCCGGCGCGTCTCCGCGTCTCTCGAGGTAGCGGCGGCCGCCCCCAAAGGAAGCGATGTGGCTGTGGCTGCCGCAGCCCTCGCGCGCGCGCAGGCCCGGCTCACGGCCGCCCAGGTTGCCGTCGAGCACACCCGCATCCGCGCGCCCCTGCCCGGGGTCGTCCTCAAACGGCACGTCGAGCGCGGTGAGGTCATCCAGCCCGGGGAGGCGCTGGTGACCTTCGCGGGCGACGGCCCTCTGGAAGTGCGCATCCAGCCCGACGAGTCCAACCTCGCCCTGCTCGCCTTGGGTCAGCGCGCGCTCATTTCCGCCGAAGCGTTTCCCGACCAGCGCGTCGACGCGTCGATCGCCCGAATCGCTCCGTCGATCGACCCGGTTCGGGGCACGGTCGAGGTGGACCTCGCCATCGACGATGAATTGGACCTTCGACCCGACATGACCGTGACCGTCGAAATCGAAGTGGGTCGCGTCGAGAGCGCGCTGCTGGTTCCGAGCTGGCTGGTCCACGACTTCGGCAGTGACTCGCCCTGGTTGATGCTGGCCGAAGAGGGCGAGGCCCGACGACGCGACGTCGAGCTCGGGCTCGAAGGCGACGATCTCGTCGAAATCGTTTCGGGGCTCGGCGAACAAGACCAAGTGCTCCCTCCTGCGCTCTCGATCGAAGAAGGTGACCCCGTCCGCGTGCGACGGACGCGGCCGGCAGTCGATCTGGAAGCGAAAGGGAAGGGCTAGTGCTGGCGCTCCAACTCGCTTGGAGGTTTTTGCGCGAGGGCCGGACACAATCCCTACTCATCCTCGCCGGCGTGACGATCGGGATTGCCGCGTTCGTTTTCGTCTCGGCCATCATCGAAGGCCTTCAGGTCAACCTCCTCGAGCAGACCCTCGGAAGTCAGGCTCACCTGACCGTTGCGCCGGAAGAAGCGTTGCCCCGAGCGCTCATGAACGAATCAGGCGTGGCATTTGCGCGACGCATCGAGCCCTCCGAGCCGCGCAGAAGGCCGTTTGACCAGTGGCAGCGCTCCGTTCGGAGAGTGGAAGCGACCGAGGGCGTCGTCGCCACGTGCCCGAAGGTCAGCGGCTCGGCTCTCGCCTACCGGGGCGCGGCCGAAGAAGCGGTCAAGCTAGTCGGCGCCGACGCCGATCGCCTGCGCCAGATCGTCGACCTCCGAAAGAACCTCATCGAGGGCACCTATCGACTCGGAGGCGAGGACGCGGTCATCGGGAGGACCCTGGCGCAGAAGCTCGGCGCGCGCGTCGGCGATCCGGTCCGCGTCCGGAGCGGCGAGAGGGAAAGCCTGCTCCGAATCGTTGGCATCTTCGAGGTCGGCAGCGAGATGGTCAACGGACGCTGGCTGGTGACCTCGCTACGCAACGCCCAGACGCTTCTCAACCGGGTGGGCGACATCACCGAAATCGACGCGCGCGTCGCCGAGGTTTACGAAGCCGAGCGGATCGCCTCCGAGATCGAGGCCCGTACGGGCGTCCCCACCGAGAGCTGGATGGAGCGCAACCGCGACCTGCTGACCGGCCTTCGTTCCCAGGACGCCTCGACGACGATGATTCGCATTTTCGTTCTGCTTGCCGTCGCCATGGGAATCGCCAGTGTCCTGAGCGTCACCGTCGTCCAACGACGAGGTCAAATCGGAATCCTTCGCGCCGTCGGGACGTCGCGCCGGATCGTGCTCTCGCTCTTCCTTTGGCAAGGGCTGCTCTTCGGTGTTGCGGGCGCCC
>JABDJF010000281.1 GCA_013002645.1 Myxococcales bacterium | reverse complement strand
ACCTCGCGCTTGGGGCAGCCGTGGGCCTCCGCCACGTACTCGAGGGCGGTCTGCTTCGTCGCGCTGGCGGGTAGGAAGTCGAGTAGGCCCTTGCCGTGCCGCGAGTCGAAGCTGTAGACGATGACCTCGTCGAACTTGCCCTTGATTCGCTCGTCGACCTCCGACAGCACGGCTTCTCTGCGTTCGTGTTCGACGTAGTAGCTCTGCTTGAAGGGGTTCTGGTGCTCGCTCTCCTGCTCGCGCAGGCCGTCGATTTTGGCGACCGCGTCGCGGATCGTCGCGGCGTCCCAGCGCGGGCTCACTCGGCGCACGTGGGCATCCCAGCCGGGATCGGGCGTCCAGCGGCCCTCGTCGTAAGTGCGAATCGTCGTCCCCACGTCGCCGCAAAGCACGTCCGGATGACGCACGCCGAACTCCTCGATCGCCTTCTCGGTCAGGTCGAGGTTGCGCCCCGTCACATACACGACGAACGTGCCGTGCTCCACGGTCAGCTCGTTGAAGAGCGCGATCGCCTGCGGGTCGGCCTCCCAGTGCCCGTTGGGCAGCAAGGTCCGGTCCAAGTCCGTGGCGAGTATTTTCATGTCCATGCTGCTAGCGATACGAGAGCCGGGTCTCCGTGCCGTCATCGTCTTGATGGGTCACCTCGAAAGTGAAATCGAAAAGGTTCGCGCTCAACGAGGCAACGCTATCCCCGTTGACCCAACTCATTTTCACCTCGTGCTCCTCGGAAGCGTGGAGGATCAACTTGCCGTCGAAGGCGCTGGAGCGGTTGCGCAGCCGGATCAGCTGGAGCTGGTCCCGGACGATGATTCGCCGCATTCGGGCGTCGACTCTCGTCATGTCCAAGCTCGTACGGTTGATCTCCTTGTGCCCGGCCGCGCCGCCGCGATCCGCCGCCCTGTAGTCGTTCCGCCCCGCGAACAGATCCAGATACCAGACTTGGGGGATGCCCGGCATGAACAGCTGGATCGCCCGCGCGAGCCGCATCTTCGTTTCGTCCTCGCCGAGCGCGCTGAAGAAGGTCGCGTTGACCTGGTAGTAGGCGATCTTTTGGCCGCCGGGACCATAGAGATTTTTGACTCGGCCCCCACGGCCGAGAATCCTTTGGATCATGGCCTCGACATGCTGGTCGCTCAGGAGGCCCTCCCGCGAGACGCCGTCGACGACCTTGCCTGAAAGGTCGAGCAGCGGAATGCCGTCGTGGCAGCCGAGCATGTTGATCGCGCGGATTCCCCTCGATACGATCTCCCTGACCCAGCGCAGCAGGTGGACGTTCGTGCCGCGGTCGAGGGCGTCGATGAGAAGACCGGGGAAGAAGAAGTCGTAGATCGGGAACCCCTCGCTCGCGACCTCATCGTGGAGGCCGTGCCCGTACTGCGAGTGGATCTCGGGCACGAGGATGAGGTCGTGCTGGCGAGCCATGTCCTGCAGCCGGTTGAGGTACTCCCACGTTCCCGGCTTGTTGAAGAAGTTCGTCTCGCCGACCCGTTTGTGCAAGTAGGCGAACGCGTCCAGGCGAACCATCCGGGCGCCGAACGCGCGCAGCTTGCCGAGGGCTTCGTCGTAGAACGCCCAGACCTTCTCGGAGCTCGCGTTGAGGTCCATCTGCCCAAGGTACTGACGCTTGCGTTCGACGATCCGAACGATGTCGTCGTAGCTGCAAGAGAACCGCTCGACGTCGAGCCCATTGATCTTCCCCTGGGTCTCGAGCGACTCGTTGCAGACCCGCGCGAGCTTCACCGCCTCCTCGGGTGTCAGGCCTTCGATCTCCAGCATGTCTCGTGAAGTCAGCTCTGGATACCTCACCTCTTGATAGAAAGTGTTCCAGAAAGGCCGGGAGGTGCCGTCGGGGAAGCTGACGTGAAGAATCGGCAGCCCCGGCTTGCGCATGAACAGCTTGTCGAGATGCTCCTCGTCC
The DNA here is from genome assembly GCA_013002645.1 of Myxococcales bacterium. GTDB lineage: Bacteria > Myxococcota_A > Polyangia > Polyangiales > Houyiibacteriaceae > SG8-38. The sequence goes on along the minus strand of JABDJF010000281.1, from coordinate 4,052 downwards.
GGAACGACATGTCCGTCCGGGCCCATCTCACCCTCACCCCGCCAGAACTCGTTCCAGTCGATGAAGAAGTCTTTGTACTCCGAAGCGGCTCCGTGTTGCACCAAGTCTTGGAACTGAGGAGAGCCCGCGGAGAGGTGGTTCAACACCAGGTCGAACTTGAGGCCGAGGCCGAGCTCCCGAAGGGCGTCGATGTCTTCCTGCGTCGCGAACGCCTCGTCGAACTCGTAGTCGATGATCGAGAACCCCCGGTCGAGGTCGCTGTGGAAGAATGTGGGCAAGATGTAGAACAGGGAGAAACACCCCTCGAGCTCCGGTCGCCCCAGGAACTTCACCGCGTCGGCCAGGTTACGGCCGATGCTGTCGGGGTAAGCGTTGAACATCACGCCTTTTGGCGGCAGGTTCTGGGTTGGTTGCTTCGTCTCGCTCATGCGGAACGCCTCACAATTTCGGGGAGTGGATACGGGTGCCTCTGCGCGACCGACCCTGCCGATCGGGGGGACGTGCGGCGTCGCCCAGACGACACGATCGATCTTGCCTGCGGAAGCTTAACCCAACTCGTGCCTCGAGGCCCGTGGACTTTGACCGCCGCCCAGCGCGGGAAAAGGCCGGCTCAAAATGAGCCGGCCTCGACCGAGAAGTGTTTTCGGCTCGTGAAAACGGCGCCGAAACCGATTGTCGAAGCTTCGAACGAACCACCAAGGGCAAACGTGCGCCGTGGCTGGAGCCTAACCCTGCGTTATTTCTTGAGCGCGTACTTGTCGGCGATCACGTTGTAGTAGGGGTTCTCGGAGACGGAGCCCCACACGCCGACCTGAGCTTTGAACTTCTTGTAGGCCTCGTGGACTTTCCGGGAGGCGGGGTCTTTGTCCGCCTCTTCTTCGAGCGTTTCCGTGGCCAGCTTGCGGAGGTCCTTCAGCAGTGGCTCGGGAAAACGAACGAGATTGACGCCGTGATCCGAGATGAGGGTTTGGAGCGCCGCGCCGTTGCCGGCTTCGAACTCGCAGAGGCTCCACAGGTTCACCTCCGCGGCGACCGCATCGAGGATCGACTGGAGTTCTTTTGGAAGCGCGTCGTAGGCCTTCTTGTTGAACATGACCTCGAGGCACGTCCCGGGCTCGTGCCAGCCGGGGTAATAGTAGTACTTCGCAGCCTTGTAGAAGCCCATGCGAAGGTCGTGCATGGGCCCGACCCACTCGGTGGCATCGATGACGCCACGTTCGAGCGAGGTGAAGATCTCGCCGCCGGGCAACAGCACGACGGTGCCGCCGGCTTTGCTGACCACTTTGCCGCCGAGCCCCGGGATTCGCATTTTGAGGCCTTTGTAGTCGGCAATGGTGTTCATTTCTTTGCGGAACCAACCGCCCATCTGCACGCCGGTGTTGCCCTGCGGGCGCGGGACGATGTTGAAGGGCGCGTAGATTTCTTCCCAGAGCTCGAGCCCACCGCCGCTGTAAAACCAGGAGTTGATGCCCTGGGCGTTGAAGCCAAAGGGCACCGCGGCAAACCATTGGGCCGCAGGCACCTTGCCCGCCCAGTAGTACGCCGCGCCGTTGCCGCACTCGACCGTCCCTTCGGACACGGCGTCGAACACGCTCAGTGCGGGCACGAGCTCACCCGCCGCGAAGACCTGGATCTTGATGCGTCCGTCGGTGGCTTCTCCGACGCGTTTAGCGAAGCGCTCGGCGCCGGTTTGCATGACCGGCAGGTTCGGGGGCCAGGTCGTGACCATCTTCCATTGGTACGTCTTGCCCGTATGCGCGGCAGGCGCCTGGCCGGCATCCTCTTTCTTCTGTTGCGTGCAGCCGACCACGGTCGTGGCGGCGGCGCCCGTTGCGGCCAAGCCAGCTTTGCTGAGGAAACGACGTCGCTTCATGCCAAACCTCCTTCTTGCTGTACGCGAGGATGTCCCGGTTGTGTGCCGAGCGTCTAGCGGAAAACGACGGTCGGCAGCCAGGTCACGAGAACTGGAAAGAAAACGACGATCAGCAGGCCGATGAGCTGTACGCAAACGAAGGGAATGATGCCCCTGTAAATGTGCCCCGTCGTGATTTCGGGCGGCGTCACCGCCTTGAGGTAGAAGAGCGAGAAGCCGAAAGGCGGCGTCATGAACGAGGTCTGGAGGTTCACCGCGATCAAGATGCAGAACCAGATCGGATCGAAACCGAACTCGAGCATGATCGGGGCGAGCACCGGCACGTGGATGAACGTGATTTCGATGAAGTCGAGGAAGAAGCCGATGACGAAAATCATGCCCATCACGATCGCCAAGACCGTCCACTTGCCGTAGTCGTCCGCGATGCCGCCGAGAAACGCGCGGACGAGCTCGTCGCCGCCCATACCTCGAAACACGAGCCCGAACGCGGCCGCGCCGACCAAGATGATGAACACCATCGAGGTGAGCTTCATAGTCGATTGCATGACCTCGCGGAGCATCGGAACGTTGAAGCGCTTGTTGACGATCGTCAGGACCGTGGCTCCTACCGCGCCGACGCCGGCGGCTTCTGTCGGCGAGGCAACGCCTGCGAAGATCGACCCGAGCACTGCGATGATCAAAAACAGTGGGGGAAAGAGCGCGCGGCTGAACTTCTTGAACAGCACGGCGGGCGTGAGCTCGGCGAGCTCTTCCGCGGGGATGGCGGGCGCCCAGTGCGGACGCGCATGGGAAACTCCGAGGATGTAGAGGATGAAGAGCCCGACCAGCACGAGCCCCGGCATGACCGCCCCCATGAAGAGGTCGCCCACGGGGACACCGACGATGTCGCCGATCAGCACGAGCACGATGCTCGGCGGAATGATTTGCCCGAGCGTGCCCGACGCCGACACCGTGCCGGTCGCGAGCTCCTCGTGATAGCCGCGGCGAAGCATCGTCGGCACGGCAAGAAGCCCCATCGTCACGACGGTCGCTCCTACGATGCCGGTGGATGCCCCGAGCAGCGCACCCACGACCACGACGCTGATCGCCAGCCCCCCTCGCAGCCGGCCAAAGGCGATGCCCATGGTGTCGAGCAGCTCCTCGGCGAGGCCGGAGCGCTCGAGCATGACGCCCATGAACACGAACAGAGGCACCGCGAGCAGCGTGACGTTGGTCATCACGCCCCAGATCCTCAGTGGAAGCAGGTTGAAAAAGTCCCAGCCGAAGCCGATGAGGCCGAACACGAGCGCGGTGCCCATGAGCGTGAACGCCACGGGGAACCCTGCCATCAGGAGGATCGTCAGCGCGAGAAACATCCATGCGGGCAGGTACTCCATCAGTCGCCCAACACGCTTTGGATCTCTTCACCGAGAATGATGAAGAGGCTCTTGATGCCAAGAGAGATGCCTTGGAGCAGCAAGAGGACGAAGCCCGCAGGAAGGCATGCCTTCAGCAAGAACCGATACGGAATGCCACCCGGGTCGGGCGACCCCTCCATGACCGCCCACGAGTTGAAGACGAAGCTCCACGACGTCGCGATGACCAGCAGGCAGCCGGGAATCAAGAAGAGCAGCACGCCGACGAGGTTGATCCAAGCCTTCGCTTTCGGGCTCAGCGGCTGATAGAAGATGTCCACGCGAACGTGCCCGTCGTAGAGCAGCGTGTATCCCGCGCCCATCAGGAAGATGAAGCCGAAAAGATGCCACTCTAGCTCCTGCGTGAAGACGAAGCTCGTGTTGAAGGCGTAGCGCATCACCACGTCGACGAAGACGACCACCACGACGAGCGCGGTCGCCCATGCGACGCCCCTGCCCACCCAGAGGTTGAGCGTATCGATCCAGTGGCTGATTCTCCTGAGCGCCTGCACCACCCTCTCCTTCGCGACGGGCGCGACGATAGATGTTTTCGGCACGGGCGGCTAGCCTCGGCTCGCTCGGATCCAGCTCAATCCCATCGGCCTCGCGCGGCAGCGTTCGCGGCTCGCCGTGTTGTAGGCTAGGTCCCTGCCGAAAGGGACCAGATGAAGTTCATCCTTGCCATCGGGGCATTGCGGCAAGCGGCATCGTAGCTCGCCCCAGTGACGCCCCGCCGCTCCAGATCAGCACGATTGCAGTGTCCTTCGCGCCCCAAAAAACAGAAG
>JABDJF010000271.1 GCA_013002645.1 Myxococcales bacterium | reverse complement strand
CGACGTGGGTGCGTTTGATGCGCAGCCGTAGACTCCGAGCAACTCCAGTTGTTCGCGATCGCCTCGAACGCCGCAGCCGGGCCGCCCCATATCGCGGTTTTTCGCGAGCCCCTCCATTCATATCCAGTTGTGGAAAAGCGTGGCACCGAAGCCACACTCCGCCTTCCACAAGACAGCAGGCGGCAGCGCGAGCCCGAAGGGCGAAGCCCGGCGCGAACGCGCCGGCAAGGCGGAGCGGAGCGACCGCCGCGCCAGGGAGGATTACGGGTGGGGGTGGGCGGGCGGTGTAACTAAACCAAACCAGGCCACACGGCCGTCAACCACCCGCCACCACATCCGCGGCAGCCTCAGTGCCAGCGTGAGTGTCAGTGTCAGCCTCAGCGCCAGCGCCAGTGCCAGCGCCAGCCCCACCACCCCCGCCTCACATAATCCGCGCCTCAGCCGCGTCTACCGTGTTGCTCAGGAGCATCGCTATCGTCATCGGGCCGACGCCGCCGGGGACTGGGGTGATGTAGGCAGCTCGGTCTTTTGCGCCGTCGAAGTCGACGTCGCCGGTGAGGGTGCCATCGTCGAGGCGGTTGATACCGACGTCGATCACGACGGCGCCGTCTTTGATCCAATCGCCCTGAACCAAGTTCGCACGGCCGACGGCGGCGATCACGATGTCGGACTCCCGTACCCGTTCGGCGAGGTCTTCGGTGCGCGAGTGCGCGATGGTGACCGTCGCGTGCTTCTCGAGGAGCATCAATGCGATTGGCTTTCCGACCAGGGTGCTGCGGCCGAGGACCAAGGCGCGCTTGCCCTTGGGGTCGCATCCGACGTGTTCGAGCATTCGCATACAACCGCTCGGCGTGCAGGGCCGCAGACCCTTGCGACCGACGACCAGGAGCCCGGAATTGAAGGGGTGCAGGCCGTCGACATCCTTCGCCGGGTCGATCGCGTCCACGATGCTTTGATCGTGAAGATGATCGGGGAGCGGAAGCTGCACGAGGATCCCGTCGATGTGGTCGTCCCCGTTGAGCTCGAAAACGAGGGCAAGAAGGTCCGCCTCCGACGTTTCAGCCGGGAGCCGGTGGACCCGACCCTCGATCCCGGCCTTCGCTGCGGCCCGCTCCTTGTTGCGCACGTAGACCTGGGAGGCCGGGTCGTCGCCCACGAGCACCACGTGCAAGCCCGGCGATCGGTTGTGCGTTGCCCGAAAGGCATCCGCCCTGGTCTTGACCTCTGCCCGCACTTCTTTGGCAAGCGCCTTCCCGTCGATCAGCTGAACCATGAGCGCGGTCTACCAGGAGCACTGCCCTTTCTCAAACCAGCAGGTCCCGGTGGAAATCGCTGCTTGGCGTGGTATGTCGCGGGGCCATGTTCGACCCCGTCTCTCCGCAGGTGTCTTTTCCTGAGCTCGACGCAACCCAGCTCGCGTTCTGGGAGAACGCCCGGGTCTTCGAGAAGACCCTCGAAGGCGGCGAGGAGAAGCAGCCCTTCATCTTCTACGAAGGGCCGCCGACCGCCAACGGCATGCCGCACCCGGGCCACGTGCTCACCAGGGTCATGAAGGACGTCTTTCTCCGTTACCGGACGATGTGCGGCTACTACGTGCCGCGGCGCGCGGGATGGGACACACACGGCTTGCCGGTCGAAGTCGAAGTCGAGAAAGAGCTCGGCATCAGCGGTCGCGAGGCGATCCAGCAGTACGGGGTCGAAGCCTTTAGCCGTAAGTGCATCGATTCGGTATTCAAGTACATCGGCGAGTGGCAGAAGATGACCGAACGGATCGGCTTCTGGGTCGATTTCGATTCCGCCTACGTGACGTTTCACAAGTCCTATGTCGAGAGCGTTTGGTGGGCGCTCTCGGAGATGTTCAACAAGGGGCTTCTCTACCAGGGCTACAAGGTCGTCTGGTGGTGGCCGCAAGGCGGGACCGCGCTCTCTGCCGGAGAGGTCGGCCAAGGGTACCGGACCATCGACGACCCTTCGGTCATGATCCGCTTTCCCGTCGTCGGCGAGGAGCGCACGTCGTTTCTTGCCTGGACCACGACGCCGTGGACGCTTCCGTCGAACATCGCGCTCGCGGTGAGTGCGAAGACCGACTACGCGACGGTGGAGCTCGACGATGGAGAACGTCTGGTTCTGGCAGAGGCGCTGGTCGGCAAAGTTTTGGGCGAGGACGCAAACGTCGTTGCGACCCGTAAGGGCGCCGAGCTCGTCGGGCTGAGCTACGAGCCTCCCTTCCGCTACGCCGAGCCCGACGGCGGCCCGGCTTGGCGGGTCGTCGATGCGGACTTCGTGTCGCTCGACAGCGGCTCGGGGCTGGTTCACCTGGCGCCCGCGTTCGGCGAGGACGACTTTCGGGTCTGCAAAGAAAAGGGAATGGGTTTTTTGCAGCTCATGAAGCCCGACGGCACCTTTCCAGACGAAGTCACCGACTTCGCCGGCCGATTCTGCAAAGACGCCGACCGTGACGTCATTCGCAACCTGCGCGCACGGGGGGTGCTCTTCAAAGAGGAAGTCTATCGCCACGACTACCCATTCTGTTGGCGGGCGATGGACGACCCGCTCATCCAATATGCTCGCCGATCATGGTTCATCCGGACCACACAGGAGATCGATCGCGTCAAAGAGAACAACCGAGCCGTGCATTGGGAGCCCGAGCACATCAAGAGCGGACGGATGGGGCAGTTCCTGGAGGGCAATGTCGATTGGGCGTTGTCGCGCGAGCGCTTCTGGGGGACGCCGCTTCCGATTTGGAAGAACGACGAGACGGGCGCGGTGGAGGCCGTCGGGTCGGTCGCCGAGATTCTCCAACGCAATCCGGATGCCTTTGCGCACTTCGAAAACGCGAAGGCCGCCGATCCGACGCTGCAAGATCACTTGATGGTCCACAAGCCCTGGATCGACGCCGTCAGCTGGACCAAGGAGGGCGAGCCAGGCGTCTACCGTCGGGTGCCCGAGGTCATCGACTGCTGGTTCGACTCGGGCTGCATGCCCTTCGCACAGTGGGGCTTTCCCCATCAGAACGCGAAAGGTTTCGAGCACAACTTCCCCGCGGATTTCATCACCGAAGCGGTGGATCAGACGCGTGGCTGGTTCTATTCGCTGATGACGATCAGCTCGCTCATGTTTCCGGAGCGCGCCCTTCCTCATCCGTTCAAGAACTGCGTCGTCCTCGGCCTGATGACCGACGAGAAGGGGAAAAAGCTCAGCAAGCGCGACAAGAACTACACCGACCCGCTGGTGCTCATGGATCGGGTCGGCGCCGACGCAGTGCGATGGGCCCTCTATGCGGGCACCGTGCCCGGGCAGAGCACTCGCTTTTTCGACGACGCGGCGACAGACGCTGTCCGCGAATTTCTGCTCAAGATTTGGAACGTCTACAGCTTCTTCGTCACCTATGCGAACATCGACGGCTGGACAGCCGCCGCGCCGCGACCCGCGCTCGCCGACCGGCCCGACATGGACCGCTGGGTGCTCGCCGAGCTCGACGCCACGGTGCGCGCGGTGCGCCAGGAGCTCGACGATTACAAGAGCCACATGGCCGTGCGACACCTTCTGGGTTTCGTCGATGGGCTTTCGAATTGGTACGTGCGCCGAAGCCGGGCCCGGTTCTGGGCTTCGGAGGACACCGACGATAAACGTGCGGCGTTCAGCACGCTGTACGAGGTCTTGGTCGACCTGGCGAAGCTCGCAGCGCCCTTCGTGCCGTTCATGACCGAGACGCTGTTCCAGAATCTGGTGCACAAGGATGATCCGACCGCGCCAACGTCGGTGCACCTCGCGTCGTTCCCCGAACCGGACTCGGCGCGCCTAGACGAACAGCTTCGGAAAACGGTGCAGCGGGTCCGCAACGTGGTCACGCTTGGGCAGCGCGTGCGCAACGAGAACAAGCTCAAGGTTCGCCAGCCCCTGGCCGAGGCGATCGTCGTCGTGGCGGACGACGAAGAGCGCCGCGGAATCGACCGGTTTGCCAGCGCCATTCGCGAGGAGCTCAACGTGCGAGCGCTGGGCTTCACGCAGGAGCCGCACAAGTACGTCGAGTTCGAGCTGGTTCCAAACTTCCGCGTCCTCGGGCCGAAGCTCGGCAAGCAGGTGCCCGCGTGCAAGAAGGCGCTCGCCGAGGCCGATGGCTCGGCGCTCTACGCCGAGATGGAAGCCAACGAAAAAATCTTGGTTCAGCTGCCCGGCGGCCCGATCGAGCTCACCCCGAGCGAAGTCGAGGTGCGGCTGAGCGCGAGGGAGGACTTCGCGGCCGCGTCCGGCTCGGGCCAGGTGGTGGTACTCGACACCAGGCTGGACGACAGTCTTCGGCGCGAAGGCTTGGCCCGCGAGGTGATCAACCGCATCCAGCGCGCCCGCAAGACGATGGACCTCGCGTACGAGGCCCGCATTGACGTCAACTGGAACGCGGAGGGCGAGCTTGCCGTCGCGATCGAAGAGCACGCCGCGCGGATTGCGGGCGAGACGCTTGAACGGGGTTTTCCCGCGAAGGCGCGCCCGGGAGCGAGCACGACACGGAAATCGACGGGAGCGCATTGAGCTTGTCCATCTCGGCGGTGTGAGACGAGGGCAAGCGGGACGCGGAAAAAAGCGCGACGCGGGGCTGCGTCGAACGGCTCGGGGTCATAGCGGGGCACGGAAAAACCCGCGACACGGGGCTGCGTCGAACGGCCCGGCTTGCAAAGGTGGCCGGAGGGGCTTGAAGCCTGAGGCCACGCAAGCCGAGCCTCGTCGCATGCGCCAATCC
>JABDJF010000267.1 GCA_013002645.1 Myxococcales bacterium | reverse complement strand
AGCTCAGGCTGTACTCGGCTTCGCCGGCTGGCCTCGACTCTACGAGAATGCCTTTTGGCTTACGGCCACCGTCGTCAACGCCGAGAAGCTCGCTTGCCGCCGCTTTGGCGCCGGCAGCATCCGATGCCTCTTTCATCGACGCCGCAGCGAGTCCGGGTGCGATCGCCTGAGCCTTCAAGATGACCGGGCCGCCGATGTCCGAGGCAGCCTTCGCAGCCTCGTCGGCCGTCTTCACGACCCTACTCTCGACCAGCGGAATCCGATGCTTTTGGAGAAGTTGTTTCGCCTCAAATTCGTAAAAGCGCATAGTGGAACGGGGAGACTAGCCCCACTCCTCTGCGTTAGGCAAGCCCTGTGGTGCCCCCCGAACGAAAACATGCCGGGGGCCCCATCCGTTGCTGAGAACCTAGCCCGCGATCGCCTCCGCGAGAGCGACCACGCGCTTCGCATGGTCCACGTGCAGCTTCTCGATGAGTTTGCCATCCACGACGACGACACCTTTGCCCTCCGCCTCGGCCTCGGCATAGGCGCCGATGATGCGGCGGGAGAGCCTGAGCTCCTCCTTGGAGGGCGCGAAGACCTCGTTGGCAGCCTCGAGCTGCTTCGGGTGGATGAGCGTCTTGCCATCGAAGCCGAGCTCGGCACCCTGACGGCAGGAATCGATGAACCCTTCCTGGTCGTTCAAGTCCAGGAACACACCGTCGAGAATCACGAGCCTAGCCGCCCGCGCGGCAAGCAGACACAGGCCTAGCGCGGTGATGAGGGGGAGCCGCATGGCGGTGTGCTGCGCCTGAAGGTCCTTTGCGAGGTCCGAGGTCCCCATGACCAAGCCTCCGATGCGTGGGCTCGCATCTGCGATTTCCTCGGCGTGCAGCATCGCGCGAGGGGTTTCCATCATGCACCAAATCGCCATGTCAGGCGCCGCGCCGTGAGTCTGCAAGACCGATTCGGCTTGCCGAACCGTCTCGGCGCTTTCGACCTTCGGGAGCAGGACCGCGTCCGGGCCAACCTTTGCGGCCGCGACCAGATCGTCGTAGCCCCAGGGCGTATTCAAGCCATTGGTGCGGATCATGACCTCGCGTCTGCCATAGCCGCCTGCCTCGACGGCTCGTATGACCTGATCACGCGCGGTCTCCTTCATGTCGGGCGCGACGGCGTCCTCGAGATCGAGAATCAAGGAGTCGGCTGGAAGCGTCCGGGCCTTCTCGAGTGCGCGGGCGTTTGCACCTGGCATGTACAGCACACTTCGCCGCGGGCGATGCTTCGTGGTCATCACGTCACCTCTCAGAACTGGTAGGCCGCCTTCAGGTCGGAATCCTTTTCGGCGAGCATCCTAGCGAGCTCGACCATGACTTTGCACTGCTTGACCGTCGCGTCGTCTTGCATCTTCCCGTCGATCATGACTGCGCCCGTCCCGTCGCCCATTTCCGCGATGACCTTCTTGGCCCAGAGCACCTCGTCAACCGGAGGGCTGAAGACCTTTTTGGCGATGTCGATCTGCACCGGGTGGAGCGACCAGGCGCCGACGCAGCCAAGCAGGAACGCGTTACGAAACTGGTCTTCGCATGCGACCACGTCGCGAATGTCGCCGAACGGCCCGTAGTACGCGAAGATGCCATTCGCAACACAGGCATCGACCATGCGCGCGATCGTATAGTGCCAAAGATCCTGCTGCGCGGTCGCACGCGGAGCTTCGGCGTCGTCGGGATTCGGATCCTGGCGCACGAGATAGCCAGGGTGTCCGCCGCCTACCCGCGTCGTCTTCATCCGCCGTGACGCGGCAAGGTCGGCGGGCCCGAGGCTCAAGCCCTGCATGCGCGGGCTGGCGCCAGAGATCTCCTCCACGTTTGCGACGCCCAGAGCCGTTTCGAGAATCGCATGAATCAGAATCGGCTTCTTCACGCCAGCGCGCGCCTCGAGCTGGGCAAGCAAACGATCGACGTAGTGGATGTCCCAGGGCCCTTCGACTTTCGGCACCATGATCACGTCGACCTTGTCGCCGACCTCCTGGACGATCTGCCACATGTCATCGAGAAACCAGGGGCTGTCGAGGCTGTTGACGCGCGTCCAGAGCTGACAGTCACCGAAGTCATTCTCCTTGGCGATCTTGACGAAGCCCTCTCGCGCCTCCGTCTTTTTGTCCGCCGCGATGGCGTCCTCCAGGTTCCCCAAAAGCACGTCACATTTCGCAGCAATGCTCGGCGCCTTTGCGGCCATCTTGGGATTGCTCGGGTCGAAAAAGTGGATCATCCGCGACGGCCGGAACGGGATCTCCCGCGGGGGTTCCGGTGCGCCGATGGCCATGGGTTTGAAGAAGTCCTTGGGATTGCGCATGGTGCCCCCTGTCCTAGACGCCAATTTGGGGTGATGCAACGAGCCCCGAATTTCGACAGAGAGAGCACATGGAAATCGGCATGAACCTTCCGGTGATGGCGCCGGGCCTAGACAGGGACAGCTTCTTGAAATGGTGCGAGCGCATCGACGCGGGCTTCTTCGCAAGCATCGCGGCGGGCGAGCGAATCTCCTTCTACAACCCGGATATGACCGCGGCGCTCTCCGCCGCAGCCGCCCTGACCGAGCGTGTCAAAATCGTGAGCGGCGTCTTCGTCCCGATGCTGCATCACCCGGTCATGCTGGCCAAGCAGCTCGCGACGATCGACGTGCTGTCCGGCGGTCGCCTCGTCGCCGGCCTCGGCGTAGGCGGCCGCGAGCAGGACTAACATTCCGTCGACGCGCCGCTCGGCCATCGACTCACCCGTCTGGCCAAGAGCGTCGAGACGATGCGACGCGTCTGGAGCGGCGAACCCGTCGTCGAGGGCGCCC
>JABDJF010000263.1 GCA_013002645.1 Myxococcales bacterium | reverse complement strand
ACCTCGCGGCGGGCGCAGTGATCGCAAGCGGGGTGATGTGGCTGAACCCTGGTGGGTCGCGTCCGACCCGCAAGGTGTCTTGGTTGGCGGCACTGCGCTACCTCCCTTGGCTGATCGGCCGCATCTGGAAGAGCGGTTTTCACGTCAGCCGGCTCATCCTCGACCCGGCCCTTCCGATTTCGCCGCGGTTCATCCGGCACAAGACCGAGCTCAAGAGCGACAGAGAGCTAGTCGTCCTCGGAAATTCGATCACGTTGACTCCCGGTACGATTACAGTGGAAGTCGCACCGGGTGAGCTACTGGTGCATGCCATCGACGAAGCCTCCGCCGTGGACCTCACCGACGGCGTGTTCGACGCCAAGATTGGTCGCATCTTCTCCGCGAGGGACGCCAAGCGGTGAGCTCATTCTTTCTCTTCGTCCTCGTCACCTTGACGGCATTGATGGTCGTTTATTTGTATCGCGTGATCCGCGGGCCCAGTGTGTTCGATCGCGTGCTCGGGCTGAACGGCATCTCGACCAAGGCGATCGTGCTGCTCGTCGTGATCGGCACTGTCTTCGAACGAGTCGATATGTTCGTCGACATCTCCACCGGATACGCACTCTTGAACCTCGTGAGCGCGTTGGCCGTTGCGAAGTTCCTCGAGGAACGAGGAGCGCCGCAAGAATGACCGTGCTCGCGATGGGTCTCATTGTCCTTGGATTGTTCTTTCTCGTCGTTGGCTCGATCGGAATGTTGCGGCTGCCGAACGTTTTTGCGCGTGCCCATGCACTCTCGCTGACCGATTCACTCGGAGCGGTGCTTGTTCTGGCTGGCCTCGCGGTCTACCAAGGACTCGGCGTGAATTTTCTCAAGATCATGGTCGTGCTGGGGCTCGTCTACATGCTGAATCCGGTCATCGGGCACGCGACGATTCGGGCTGCACACCGAGCCGGTGTTCGATCTTCGGAGGGGGAATCGACGTGATCCTCGAACTTCCCCTTCTCGTCTTTCTGGTCATGACGGCGGCCGGCGCGATCCTGGCAAAGGATCTCATCTCGGCAGTATTCATTCTCGGCACCTACAGCTTTACGTTGGCGCTGGTCTGGGCGTTGCTCGGAGCGGTCGACGTGGCATTCGTCGAAGCGGTGGTCGGCGCAGGGCTGGCGACGGTGTTCTTCCTGCTGACACTCTCTACGGCATCGGAAAAGGACACGCAGATTCGTCGATCTGCGATTCCGTGGACAGCGCTCATTGGCTTGCCGATCGTCGCGATCCTGCTGCTCTACGGAGCGGCTGACCTTCCCGCCTTCGGCGATCCGGGTTCACCAGCGAGTACGCACATCTCCCCCATCTACCTCGAGGGGAGCGTCGCGCAAACGAAAACCCCGAATGTCGTGACGGCGATCTTGATGGACTACCGCTCGCTGGACACGCTCATCGAGACTGTTGTCATCTTCACGGCAGGCATTGCTTGCGCCCTCATTTACGGAAAGGGCAGCGCATGATTCAGGCTCACGACAGCGTCATCGTTCGCACGCTCGGGCGAGTCGTGATTCCGATTGCGCAGCTTTTCGGCATCTACGTGCTCGTGTTCGGTCAGCACGGGCCGGGCGGCGGCTTCGTGGGAGGGGTGATTCTGGCAGCCAGCATGATTCTGGCCGTTCTGATCTTCGGGCGCGATGCGCCCGACAGCTGGCTCGTCACGAAAATCTTACGCGGCGACGGGGTCGGTCTTCTGATCTTTGCTGGCGTCGGCGGACTCTGTCTGATCGGCGGTGGTCAGTTCTTGAATTACACGCACCTTCAGATCCCCGGCCTGGACGATCCATCGCGACATTACGTGGGGATCTTGCTGACTCAAATCGGAGTCGCGGCAGACGTCGCAGTCACCGGCGTGTCCATCGCTATCAGCCTGTCGGCTGACGACGAAGATATCTCCCATGGCTGAGCTGCTACAGGCACTACTCCAGCGACCCAATTTCGTCGCCTTCGTGATTCTGTTCCTGTGGGGCATCTACATCATGGCGGCGCACCCCAACTACGTAAAGAAGCTGATCGGCCTTTACATCGTTCAGACGAGCGTCGTTTTCTTTCTGGTCGCGTTCAGCGCGAAGGACGGCGCCACCGTTCCGATCGTGTCCGCCGAAATGGCATCGCTCGGGGCACGGGCCTATGCGAATCCGCTCCCACATGTCCTGACGGTCACGGCCATCGTCGTTCAAGTAGCGACTCTCGGAGTCTCGCTGGCGCTCGTTTCGGCGATCTATCGAAAGTACGGAAGCCTCGATGAGGACGAAGTTTTGAAGAGGGTCGAATGAGTTCTCATCTGCCCATTCTTCTCTTTCTCGTCCCGTTCGTCACAGCCGTGGCGATGCCCATTCTTTGTGCGAAGCGGCGGTCGTGGTGTCAGCCTCTGTCAACGGGTGCGGTCTCCGTCATGGTGGTCCTGGCGGTCATCAACCTGCGAGCCGTTTTGAGCGAAGGCTCGATCGAGTACGCCTTTGGCGGCTGGACCGCGCCGGTGGGCATTGCGTGGTTGGACGATCCGCTGGCGGCGATCGTAGTTCTGACGGTGAGCGTCGTTGCGCTGCTCTCGCTCATCTACGGGAGCCTCGTCGTATCGCCGAAGCTCGAGAAGAGCGTGCCGTATTACACGCTGATTCTGTTGTTCATCGCGGCTCTCGTGGGTGTCGTCTTTGCGGCGGATCTCTTCAACGTATTCGTGTTTCTGGAGGTGGCCGCGCTGACGGGCTATGCGCTCGTCGGCGCCAGCGGCGGCAAGGCGCTCGTCTACGCCTTCCGCTACCTGCTTCTGGGGTCGTTCGGGGCGACGCTCTATCTGCTCGGCGTGAGCTACCTCTACGCCGCGACCGGCACGCTGAACATGGCCGACCTCGCGAATCGACTTCCCGAGCTCATGAACTCGACGGCCGTGGTCGGTGGACTCATCTTCATCTTTCTCGGGTTGTCCATCAAGATGGCGCTCGTTCCGCTTCACGGGTGGCTGCCAGGCGCGTACGCCAACGCTCCGGAAGCGGTCGCGCCATTGCTGGCATCCACGATCACCAAGGTCACGCTCGTTGCCTGGGTACGCATCGAGTATTCGCTCATTGCTCCCGGCGCCGAGGTCAGCCGCATTCCGGTGCTGGTGTTGCTCGAGGACATCGGCATTTTGGCGGCCGTCATCGGCGGCGCGCTTGCGCTGGTACAAACCGATATCAAGCGCATGTTCGCCTACGGCGGGATCAGTCACATCGGCTTGATCCTCGTCGGAGTAAGCCTTGGCAACTCCACGGCTCTGGCAGGCGGATTGTTCTACCT
>JABDJF010000717.1 GCA_013002645.1 Myxococcales bacterium | reverse complement strand
ATGCTGAGGTGCGGCTGGTGCCGTGGCTCGGAGCTGTGCCGGAATCCCAGCTTCTTCCCACGATGAATGCCGAGGCGCACGTGAGAGGCGCCACCGTTTCTTGGCGGGAGCGCGCACAGTGTGAGAGTGACGGTATCCAGTCAGGAAGCGGGCTTGGAGAGGTAATCACCGGGCCAGGGCAGACCACGAACACGACAGAAGCTTCAAGCTGCCCGCCGGCTGACTGCACTGCGGGTGACGTCATCCACTTCAAGGTGCCGAGCGAGATCCGAAGCGGGATCTACAAGATCCGCCTCGTGATGAAGGACCCGACCGCCGCGCCCAGCGACTTCCGAGACTTGGAGGTGTCCAACATCGCGTTCGAGCCCTTCATCCAGGTCGTCTCGCCTGCATCGACCCGATTCACCGACACCGCGGAGAGCCTGGTGGCGGCCAACTACGCTCGCGAATGGTTCCGCGAGGAAATCGGCCTCAAGTTCTACCTCCTCAGCGAGGGAAACCTCGGAATGGAAGACTTCGAGCTCGGTGGAGTCGACAACTTCGAGCATCGTTGTGTGGGCGATGTGAACGACGGCGGCGAATGCAGCCCCACTACGTTGTTCTCCGGCGCCCCCGGCACAGGAATCGCATTTGGCATCGTGGGCTTGGAGATTGACCATCGGGGCGCCTACAAGAAGCAGATCCGCGACTGGGACGAGCTCTACTCGCTTGTAAGCAAGGAGATATACGGAGACATTGCCAAGTACGTCGGCCAGGGCGTAGGCGCCGCAGTGACGTACTTCACGGGCAGCAAGACGGCGGGGAAGATGATTGGCAAGGCTCTCACCGAGGGCATTCTTGCCGGCGTGGTCATCTGGGCGCCAGCGGATTTGATCATCGCGGATCAGGACGCGTTCTCGTTCGCTGAGCTGGACTCCCTCACGAGCCCGCTCGCACCGCTACCGCGGCCTCACTCGTACAACGTCGTGGATAAGGTCGACGTGCTCGTCGAGCCGTGCACCAATCGGGTCGAGCGCGCCTTCCAGGCCGACTGCCTTGGGGAGGCAAAGGGGCCAGGTGTGTATCGCGAAATCCGAGAGTACGACGTCGGCTTCCCCGAGGGCTGCCGTGACGGCTGCCATCGGGACTGGCTGAAGGGAGCCCTCCACTGGCTCAACCTTCGCTACGACCGAATCTACTGATCGTCGGAACTACTAGACGACTCCCACCTCGGTTCCAACCGGGGTGGGCGCTGTGATTTGCGAGGCGTGCTCAGGGCGTGAACCCGAAGACGTTAGTCAAAACCTTCTTCTTCTTGGTCTTGTAGACCTCCATTGGCCAGCCGTAACGCACTTGCCCGGGGGGCGCCCCTGCCTCGTGGACGAATCGAATGAAAGAGTTCGGCCGGATTCCCATAGCTGTCTTGGCGACAAAACCTGTTCTCGCAGGAGTGAACGACCGCTTCCTCATGCCTGTGAATCGGCAATTCTGCTTGTAAATCACCTCGCCATAGGACGTGATCTTGTAGATCTCGCCAGTGCTCTTGCACGTGGACGTAGGCTGCATCCAGGTCTCAGCCTTGAAATCAACAACTAGATTGGTCTTCTCCCTGGTCTTCTTTGCGGCCTTGACCACCCCTTGCGTCTCTCCGACAAGATATGTTCCACTTCGAGCTATCTTCGTCCTCGGTGGGTCAGTCGCATCCACGACGAGAAGGTTGCGAGGCTCCTTGCCCACCCAGCTTGGAAGCACGGGAAAGCGAGTTCGATCCTCGAGGATTCGATTCAGCTCTTCCAGCATTGCAAAGCCCACGGCGACACGCGGCCCCCGCCACACGCGAGATCCCTTGATCTGGTTTAGCAACACCGCACCGACAGCCCATCCGTCCGTCACCGCCATGCACGAGCCAAACGAGCTAGCGAGAACGTAGCCGATAGGTTCGCTCATCGCGTCGACGAAACCCTGAAACGACTTGACTTTGCTGGCTTTTACGTAGCGTTGAACGTGCGGCCGCAGAGCCTCATAGCACCCCTCATACGCTTTCGTGCTCGGACCGAAAAACTGATCCTCGAACTTGAGCGCTGCATCGAGCTCCTTTTGATACTTCTTCGCATCTGCTTCCCACTTCTTCCATGCAGCCTGCGGGACATCGTACAGCAAGCGCTTGTAGTCGGGGTCCTTATCGACCGTTGGCTTGGCGCTTTGCTCGAGATGCGCATAGAAGAGTCTCGCGTACGCGACCTGCTCACGCGCTGCAATGCGAAGCGCATCGGGCAGTTGTTTTGTTTCCTCGTCGATTTTGGCAACGTCGAGCAGTCGGACATCGTTGCCGCATCGGCCGATCGCAGTCCACTCGTTCTTCGTGTACTCGTCCTTGGGA
>JABDJF010000254.1 GCA_013002645.1 Myxococcales bacterium | reverse complement strand
CTTCTCGGCGATATCGAGCTTGGCCATGATCTTGACGCGGCTGGTGATGGCTTCGCGCAGCTTGATCGGTGGGCGCATCATCTCGTAGAGGATGCCGTCGATTCGGTATCGGACCCGGTACTCTTTTTCGTAGGGCTCGATATGGATGTCGGAAGCGCCGCGCTTGATCGCGTCGGTGAGGATGATGTTGACCAAGCGTACGACCGGGGCTTCTTCGGACTGCTGTTCGAGCTCCGCAAGATCGATGTCGTCGTCCTCGTCGAGAACCTCGACGTCGGTGTCGTCGGTGTCGGTGATGTCTTCCATCACCTTTTTGAGTTCGATCGAGTGCGTCGAGCCGTAGTACTTGTCGATCGCCTCGCGCAAAGCGGCTTCGGAGGCCACAACCGGCTCGACGTTGTAGCCGGTCATGAACTTGATGTCGTCCATGGCGAAGACATTGGTGGGGTCCACCATGGCGATGGTCAGGCGAGCGCCCGCCTTCGAGACGGGAAGGATGGTGTACTTCCTGGATACGTCGGGCGGAATGATCTTGATGATGGTCTCGTCGATCTCGACCTCGGCCAGATTGATCGCCGGGACGCCGTAGCGCTGCGACAGAAACTCGACGAGTTCGTCGTCGTCGAGGAACCCGAGCTTGACGAGGTGAGTCCCTAGCCGGCCTCCCTCTTGTTGCTGCTGTGCGAGGGCCTGTTCGAGCTGATCGCTCGAAACTTTGCCCGCCGTCACCAGCATCTCGCCGATTCGATTCACTGCGCTCTCCTTTGAAGACACGCTCCGAGCCGCAACCGGCACATGGGCGCGTATGGAGGGCAGTGTAGCAGTGGGGCTAAAACAGCGTCAAACAAGCACTATTTACGGTTTTTCGCAGAGTCGCGACGGCTGCCGGTGGCTTCTAGCAGCCTCACCTGGACTCGCCCGCGCAGCTCAGGGCCTCGAGGGCTTTGTCGACGACCCGCTGTGGTGAGATGTTCAGCAAGCACGCTTTGGTCTCGTCGAGGCGTTGGTAGCAGAAGCTACACGGCAAGCGGTGGCTCACCGAGCTGGCGAGCGCTTGATACGGGCCGTTGCGCTCGGGGTCGGTGGGTCCCATCACGCAGACCACGGGCGTCCCCAGTGCATGAGCCAGGTGGATTGGCCCGGTATCGCCGCCAAGAACAATCCGCGCGCTTCGGGAGAGAGCGACAAGCTGAGGAAACGTCGCAAGCTCCTCGAGCACGCGGCTACCCGAGGCCTCTGCCACCTCGCGCGCCGCGGACTCCTCGCCCGGTCCCCAGGCCACCCATGTTTCAAGGCCCGTTTCGTCTCGGACCGATCGCACGACTTGGCTCCATGACTCGAGCGGGTAGTTCTTGTTCTTCCAGGCCGTTCGAGGATGCAGGAGTGCAAAGACGTCGCCCTCTCTTGGTCCACGAGTCCAGGGCTGGGCGGGGAGCTTGTCGCCTCCGAAGTGCGCGACGCCGGACCCCCGGCGTAGGAGTTGTCCTGCTTCCAAGACCGAGAGCATGTGATCGACGGCGTGATCGCCCCGGGCCGACGTGGTTTCGGAGAGCCACATGGCGCTCGAGGGTTCGCGGCGATCGCCATACGTCAGCCCGAGGCGACGGTCCGCGAGAGTGCAGGCTCCGATCAGGCCGGCCTTGTGGGATCCCATGAGATCGAGCACGATATCGGCTGAGAAGTCACTGAGATCTCGAAGAAACCCGCCGAACTCTCGCCACGCGTTCGGAGAGAAAAGCCGGTGTCTCCAACTTCTCAACCCGACGGGAATGACGGCGTCAAGGTCGGGATGTCCTTCCAGGAGCGGTGCGAAGACCTGCTCGACCACCCAGCCGATTCTTGCGTCCGGCAGGCTCTGTCGAAGCCGGTCGAGCACGGGCAGGGCGTGGACGATGTCCCCCATGGCGCTGGTGCGCACGATCAGGATGCGGGGACCGCTCACGCGTCTTTCGTCCTACAGCTGTCGAACCCGAGCAATGAGATCCGTGGTTGCGTGATCCTTTGGATCTCCGACGATGGCGG
>JABDJF010000238.1 GCA_013002645.1 Myxococcales bacterium | reverse complement strand
CGACGTTCGATACGTCCTACAGACGACGCTCGAACCCGATCGACGGTCGATGGTCTTTCGAGTCGATCATTCGCAGGCGCATGACATCCGGGCCGGCTGGGGCTTCATGCGCGTTCGCCCCTACAAGGGAAATCGAACGCTGGTGTCCTTTGGCGCGCTCGTGGACATCGGCGATGGTGTCTTCGTGTCGATCATTCGCCCGGCAGTTCGAAAGGACCTGCTTCGGATCCCGTTCTATTTCAAACGGCATGTCGAGGGCCAGGTCGCCGCACTTCGCACGGACTCTCTTTAGAACAGCTTCTTCAACCAGCGCATCGTTCGAGCGGTGTATGGCGGAAAGATGAGCGGCGGGTCTGGGAGCGTGGGCTTTTTCAAAACCGAACGGCGGTGCGAGAAGGTCTCGAACGAATGGCGACCGTGGTAGGCGCCCATGCCGCTCTCGCCGACGCCCCCGAATGGCAGACCTGGGACGCCGAAGTGAAGCCACACGTGATTGATGGCTGTTCCACCGGCGCTGGTGCCAGCGAGGACTCGGTCTTGCACTTCCCGCTCGCGTGAAAAGAGGTAGAGGGCGAGTGGTTTGGCTCGGCGATTGACGAAGCCGATCGCCGAGTCGACGCTCGAAAAGGAGATCACCGGTAGGATGGGGCCGAAGATCTCCTCCTGCATCAGGGCGTCGTCCTCGCTGACGTTCTTCACAATCGTGGGGGCGATGTAGCGTTCCGATGGATCTGTTTCCCCGCCTGTGACGATGTCTGCCGCGTCGAGAAATCGGCTCAGTCGGGCGTGGTGCCGCTCACTGATGATGCGGCTGAAATCGGCGCTGCGCTTGGGATCGTCCCCGTAGAATTCGCGAATCGTGGAGACCATACGATTGACGAGCGCGTCGTGAACCCGATCCTGAACCAGGACATAGTCCGGCGCCACGCACGTCTGACCGGCGTTGAAGAACTTGCCGTACACGATCCTCTTGGCCGTCGTGTCCAGGTCGGCGCTCCCGTCAACGATGCAAGGACTCTTGCCACCAAGCTCGAGCGTGACGGGCGTCAGATGCTTCGCGGCCGCTTCCATGACGATCCGGCCCACCCTTCCGTTGCCGGTGTAGAAAATGTGGTCCCAGCGCTGGCGCAGCAACGCGGTCGTTTCTAGCGGCCCGCCTTCCACGACCCGAATGGCTTTCGTATCGAAATACTTGGGGATCCATTTGGCGAGCAGCGCCGACACGTGAGGAGCGAGCTCCGACGGCTTGAGCGCCGCGCAGTTCCCCGCGGCAATGGCGCCAATGAGTGGCAGGACGATCAGATTGAGCGGATAGTTCCAAGCCGCGATGATGAGCGTTACACCGAGCGGCTCCCTGTAAATGTAGCTTCGGCCCGGCATGACGAACCAAGGGGTGTGAACCCGCTCGGGCTTGATCCATCGGGCAAGGTTCTTGCGTGCCAGACGAAGCTCCGAAATTGCAAAACCGATTTCCGAGGAAAACGCCTCCATTGCCGGCTTGCGGAGGTCGGCATGCAGCGCCGCGAGGATGTCTTCCTCCCTTTCGATCAAAAAATGCTCGAGCGCGTCGAGTTGGGAGAAACGCCACGAGAGCGGCCTGGTCGATCCGGTTTTGAAATGGGCGCTCAGGGCGTGGGCCACGTCGCTCGCCGGGTCATCTTGCTGCTCAGAGGATGGAGAAACGACGCGGGGTTGAGGCATGGGCGGAGCTCCTGATGGGCAATGGTTTCGGGAAATCTCTTTTGATCTTGGCTGCTTATGACCTCTGCGAAACAATTTCGCAATGGAGCCTACATCTGTATAATCACTGAACGGTATTCGGTAGCCCGACGGAAACCTGCAGATGCACGCAAGCGAACATACTTGGGAACCGCGCAAGAAACCCGCCCCGTGGTGGGCGCACATCCTGCGTTGGTGGTTGTAGCCAAACCGGTGATGCCCTGCCAGCTTGCCGTGGCTTAGGCGGCGAAGGGGAGCTCCTCCTGTGGCTCGCGCCGAGCCTCCTCGTCGATCTCGCCTGCGTCGCGACGTCGTCCTTCTTCCAGGACCCGACGGGGGACCTCGCGAATGTCCCAAACGACGCCAATCCAGCTCAGCATCTTGAGCACGAAATAGGTCACGTCGATTTCCCACCAGTAGAAGCCGTTGCGGCACGAAGACTGGTAGTGGTGGTGGTTGTTGTGCCAGCCCTCTCCAAGGGTGAGCAAAGCGGTCACCATGTTGTTGCGGCTCTCGTCGCCCGTATCGAAACGCTTCTTCCCCCAAACGTGTGTGACCGAGTTGATGAGGAATGTGTTGTGCCAGAGGAGCACGGTGCTCAAAAAGAAACCAATGAACAGGCCGGGCCAGCCGGCGATCGAGACACAGGCCAGAGCAAGGAGAGTGGGAGGGACGGCCCAATACCGATTGAGCCAGCGAAGCTCCGGGTACATCGCGAAGTCGCGAATCTTGTCCCAGCGGGTCTCTTCAGTGTCGTCGAAGAGCCATCCGACGTGCGCGTAGAAGAAACCGTTCTGCACCGGTGAGTGAACGTCGCCGTCCTGGTCGGAGAGTTTGTGATGGACCCGATGGTGAGCCGCCCACCAGAGCACCCCTTTTTGAGAGCTGCTCTGCGCGAGGACCGCGAGGAAGAACTGAAACATGCGACCGGTCTTGTAGGTCCGGTGAGCGAAGTAGCGATGATAGCCCGCAGTGATGCCCCAGACACGGACGAACAGGAGTACGAAGCAAAGGGCCACTGCCTCCCAGGTCACCCCAGACCAGAACGCGCCTAGCACCGCAAGATGCGAAAGCACGAATGGCGTGGCGCGTCGCCAGCGCTTGGAGCGGCTCAACGATCGCGCGCGAAGCTTCGCCTCCGCAGATTTCATCTCCATGCCTTCGAGGCTATCCCAGACCCTCGAGAAGCACCGTCACGGTTCATCCTCGATTTGTCATAGTTCTGTAAATGAAAAGACCCCCCTCGTCCGGGGCTGGACGGCCGGCGAAGCGGACTGCTGACGCTTCCTAGGCGATGAATTTATACCCCGCTCCCCGGACCGACAGGAAGTGGGTCGGGGAGCTAGGGTCTTCTTCGAACCTTCGGCGGAGCCGCGAGATGAAGTTGTCGACGGTACGGGTGTTGCCGTAATTGCGAAGCTTCCAAACCCGTTCGAGAAGCTCGGTGCGGCTCAGCACTCGGCCCGCGTTTTCCGCAAAGTAGCGAAGCAGGTCGAGCTCCAACTGCGTCAGCTGAACCTGCTCGCCCGCGACTTGCACTTCGTGGGTGTCGAAGTTGATTCGAGCGCCGCCAAACGACAGGGTGCTGGCTTTGGCGTTGTTGCCCGAGACTTGCTCCCAGCGTTGGCGCCGGAGGACGGAGCGCACCCGGGCCAGCAGCTCGCCGAGCTCGAAGGGTTTGACCATGTAGTCATCGGCGCCGGCCTCTAGACCAAGGACTCGATCTTCAGGAGACGAGCGCGCCGTCAGCATGATGACCGGCACGAAATTCCCCGCGTCCCGAAACTTCTTGCAGAGCTCGAAGCCGTTGACGTCGGGCAACATGACGTCCAAGACGATCGCATCGTAGCCGTTCGGGTCCAGCAAACGCTGGCCCGCCTCCTTCGCGTTGGCCGCGATTTCGACTCGATAGCCTTCGAGCTCGAGATTCAACTTGAGACCCGCGGCCAGGTGTTCTTCGTCCTCGACGATGAGTAGCTTCTGCGCTTCATTGCTGGTCATCATCCACTCACCGCATGGGCCATGGGCAGCTCGACACGCATGGTGGTGCCCTGCCCTACCCCTCCCGAAAATGCTTGCACGTCACCGCCGAGCTGCTTCACCAGGGCCCAGACCACGAAGAGCCCTAGACCGGTGCCACGGCGTTGGCGCACCTCTTGATCCTCTACGCGGTAAAACCTTTGAAAAACTCGCTTCAGATTCTTGCGCTCGATGCCGATCCCGGTGTCGCTCACCTCGATCAGCACTTTTTTGTCGGATTCCCTGCGGGCTGAGATCTCGACCCGCGCTGGTCGCTTCGAATACTTCGCCGCGTTGTCGATGAGATTGTTGACGACGATCTCGAGCGCCGCGCGATCGGTGGTGACGACGAGCTCTGGATCGACGTGGACACGAATCTCGTCCGGCTCGAGCTCCTGCCTGCTGCGAACCGCTTCGGCGCATTCTTCGGCGAGCTCTGACAGAGGTACGTCGCTGAGATTGAGCATGCCCGGTCGCGCGTAGGAAAGACGGTTCGCCTCGAGTACGTCGTCGATGAACGCGCGCAGCCGGTCGACGTCTTGAAGCATCATGTGCCGTAGCCTTTGCCTGGCATCGTCTTCGAGCCCTTCGCGCCCGAGGGTTTCGAGGCAGAGCTGGAGCGAGGCGAGCGGGCTCTTGAGCTCGTGGGTAACCGAGTCGATGAACGTGTCCTGCTTGCGCACTTCGATGATCCCCCGAGCCAAGGAGACCACGAACAACACCAGCACCACGATGATGAGCACGAAAGAGAGCGCGCCGAGCACCAAGAGCCAGACGTCACCGGCAATATCCTCAGACCGGGCGATCTTCTGCCCGAGGAGGAACGACCATCCGACCAACAGCGCCAGGCTCAGCAGCACGGTGATCGAGCCCAAGGTGATGGGAATCGAGATCGAGGAACGGATTTTTCGTCGACGTGCCATGGGTCAGATGGAGGCTACTTGCCTCGCAAAAGGCGCCAGAGGTTTTCTTTTTCCCACTTCTGCGCGGCGGAGTGGTACTCGAAACCGCGCTCCCGCTTTCGAAATGCGCGGGTGTGATAGTGGCGGCGGCCATTCTGCAAGACCGCGGGCATGTCGTGGTGCAACATCTCGTGAAACACCACGGCTTCGACGAAAAACTGCGGGACCCAGGCCTGGTCGAGCACTGGATGAATTCGGATGAGCCGTTCTTCGGGGAGGTACGTTCCGAGCTGAAGCGAGCGCTGCCGGCGTTTGGGCCGAACGCGCCGGCCCCAGGTGATTCGGACATCGACGTCTGCGCCGAAGTGCCGGCTGGCGAGGTCGTCCGCGATCGCGCGAAGATCGTGATGGCGGCCGTCGGCACGCAAGGCCTCCTGGCTGGGGCCTCGGGCAACGAAGCGGCTTCGATGCTCTTCGACGAATTGGTCGATGGTGGCGGCCGCATGCGGGGTGTTGCCGCTCAGATAGTCGCCTATCGCGTCGAGGATATTTTCGTCGGCCGTCAGGAACATGTGGTGTAGGCGCAGCTCGAGGCGTCCGCTTTTGGGTCGAGCAACCAGCATGGTGCTTCGATTGTCGGTGACGACGAGCCGAATCGGTTGACCCAGCCGTGTCGCGAGTGCCCGGCTCCAGTCGGACGCGCGGGCGTAAGCCCGGTCCAGATCGTCCTGGCGACGCTCGGTGACGCCGCGCTCCGCGATCGTCGGCGACTCACCGGCAAACTCGAAGGAAAGTTGGAGCACCCCTATTCGGGCTAAAGGTTTGCCGCATCCTTGTCAACCGCGCTTTCCGACTGGCGATCGGCAGGCTAGAATCAGGAGGGATGCGTGCTGCGACCCGGGAGCGCCTCGAGGGCCTGACGGCCTTGCACCGACTGAACAGCGCTGAACAGCGCGAAGCGGCATGGCGTCAGGGTATGGCGACGCTCGCACGCGCGGTTATCGACGAGCGCCGACCCTTGCCGCTCGAGGGCCTCGATCCCGATGTCTTGCTCGAAAGCCTGCGGGTCGCGGTCGCAGAAGGGCTTGTCGACAAGCTCGACTGGCTGTCGGGTCCAGCGGCAGCAGCCGCGCTCTACGAAGTCGCGGCGGCCCTTCCTTCGAGCTCGATCAAACGCCAGCTGGGGCGGATGGTACTCAAGCGGCTGCGAAGCGGCGACGCAGCGACCTTCGTAGCCGTGGCGACACAGCTGGCGCTCGGCTCTCAGCGTGCCCTCGGCGGCCAATCCATCCGAGCGCGTGTCGCCCTTGCATTGAGCTTGCCGATTGGCACCGTACACAACGTCGACGCTCTCGCCCTTGCGCTCATCTCCAGGCAGGATACCAGCCGCGACTGGCTAATCACGCCGGCGACGGGATCGCTCCCGTCTCGCCGATTGGCGGCCCGGCTGCTCGAACGTGCGGCCCGCGAAGCAGCACGGCGCGCAACCGAAGGGGACGACTCTGGCGTGCGCGTCTTCTGCACACCGGAGGTTCGCGAGGCCTGGGACCGGCTCCTGGCGGACCGTGAGACTCTGGTTTGGCGACACGTCGCATCCGCACGAGGTCTGCTCGCGGCCTCGATGCCGACCTTCCAACAGGAGATCGAGCGCCACCTCAATCCGGAGTTCACGATCACCGAATGGCGCCGCGCAGCGGCTTCACTTGGCGCAAGCATCGCCGTGGATCCCGAAGAGGGTCTTCGGACATGCCGGGAGCTCCTGCAATCCCTGGTTTTCGAGCAGGATCACGGGATCGCCGCCGCGATGATCTCCGGGCTTCCTCGGGCGGCGGAAAGCCACCCGGAGGTGGTCGAGTCCTTGCTGGACCAGTTGATGCGTGTCGGGGGCTTGGAAACGGCGGAGGCTTTGGTCGAGCTGCGGGCCGAACGAATTCGGCCGGGCTTCGCCGAAAAGGCGGCAGCAAAGGCCGAGGCCCATCTCCGCAAAGCGATCGCCGAAGGCGGCAGCGAGGACCAGGGGCGTGAGGCGCTCATGAAGGCTCTTGCGCAGGAGCTCAGCGGCGCAGCGAGTCAACGAGAACCTACCCTCCGCGACAGGCTGTCGGACGCACTCGCGACGTTCGCAGCGCATGGGGCGTACGAAGCTGCGCGCGAAGCTCAGCCGATCCTCAAGGCGGCAGCTCACAAGGCCGCGCTTCTTCAATGTTCCACGCCGGGTGACCCCACAAGCGAGGTTCAGGCATTTCTCGCCCTTCGAGAGCTCAACTCGGCGCTCTTTGAAACCTCGAGCCTCAATGACCTCTTGATCGTCGGCGATGACGACGACCAGCGCGGGACCGATGACGAGCGCCTTGGAGATCTCTTCCAGCAAGTCACCAACTGGCTCGTGATTCGAGAGGGCGACCCGCTCAAAGAGGCCAGCCAAGTCAAGCAGTTCACGACGCGGTTGCGTCAGCTCCGCACGATGCTCCATCTCGTCGATGCGGATGGACCCGACGTCGACCCGCGCAAAGAGCTCGTCCGCCAACGGCGACTTCTGACCGAACGCGTATTGCTCAATCGCATCCAGCGCGATGCGCCCGGGTCTCTTCGGCGCACGCTCTGCGCTGCAACGGCTCGCACGTTTGATGCTCTCGTTCGCGAGCATAGTGCGGACGTTTCCGAAATCCTGATGGCCGCGGCAGAGCACGTTTCTCACGTCGACGACCTCAAAGCGATGGCCGAGGCATCGATGGTCCCCGAAATCGAAAGCGCGCTCCGGGCCTATGCAAAACTCCAGCAAGCAACGCGCTTGGCGCAGAGGGACGGCCGTGGCTTGGTCGCGGCGACCGATGCGATGAAGGCGATCGGGATCGAGCTACCGGTCGCGCGCTCGGCCAGAATCGAGGCGTCTCGCCAAGCTCTGTCGCTGCTCTCTCGAGGGCTTCGCTCCGTGGCAGCGTCCAGCTCGCTGGCGGAAATTGCGGAGCGCTCGTCGGGCACACCACTCTCTGCTCTCGAACGCGGTGTTGCCGCACTCACTCAGCTCGTCAGTGGTTCCCGGCGACGACTGGGCTCTTCGGTTGGCGAGGAGTCTCCCGCGGCAGCCGCGGCGATTTGGGCCATGGGGCTCGAAGTCGAGCGCGCGATTCGTACCTCGATCTCCGAGATAGACCGTGCATTCACAGTGGCCGTCAACGCCATTGACCGTGATTTGCCGGGCGCATTCGCGGAGCTCACCGAGGTGGTTCTCAACCACATCCGCTCGATGCCGCTCGAAGGTCCAAGACGCGCGCCGAGCCTGATCCCACCCGAGCTGGACGCCGACGCCCCGTTGCCCGCATGGGCGCCGCCGAGTCGTGCCCTCGGCGGATTCTATCTGGTGCGAACGGTCGGAACAGGCACCGTCGGTTCGGTCTTCGTCGCCCGCCGCACCGAGGAGCGCCAGGACGAAACCGCGCCGATCTTTGCATTGAAGGTTCCGGACTATTCGGCGGCGGCCGCACGCACACTCTCGGAGGACGAGTTCCTCAAGATGTTCCGGGATGAAGCCGGCGCGCTTCTTGCGCTTCCCGAGCATCCCAACTTGGCGCGTTTCGTCACATTCGATGCCGGCGCGAGCCCCAAACCGATCTTGGTCATGGAGCTGGTCGAGGGTCCGAGCCTCGAACGCATGCTCGAAATGGGTGATCTCTCCGTCGGCCGCGCCCGAGCGCTACTCCTCGGAGTGAGCGCTGGCCTCGATGCGATGCATCAAGTCGGTGTCGGCCACCTGGATCTCAAACCTTCGAACATCATCGTGTGCAACGCAGAAGCCGACACCGGCGTCGGTCAACCGCCCAAGCCCGTCCTGGTGGACTTTGGGCTCGCCGGGCGTCACCTCCGGCCCGGCTGCGGCACCGCAAACTACGGGGCACCCGAGATTTGGGGCTCGGGTGACAGGTCTCGAGCCATTCCGGCCGACGTATACGCGTTCGGATGCCTCATCTTCGAAGCATACACCGGCAAGCCCTTGTTCGATTCGATCAGCGAGGCCGAGCTGCTCGGCCAGCACATGGCCCACGACGGCGAACCCGAAGCCGTGCGGGCGCTGCTCGACCAGCCGGAAACCCGCGAGCTCGGCGCGCTGATCGCCCGCTGCCTCCGGCGCGACCCGAAAGACCGAATCACGATTCGCCAGACACGGCAGTTTCTCGCCAAACTGAGCCTCGGCGCCGAGAACGTCGAGTGGCCTGTGAGAATCGCGAGCTGAGCTAGACCGTTAAACGCGAAGCGGGCCCCGGACCGAAGTCCGGAACCCGCCGCGCAGCAGTTGGGCCCAATCTGGGCGCCGGTCGTGGCTATTGGGTCGCGTCGGCGGCGTCCTCCGCGCTGTCCTCGAGGCCGGTCTCGACGAGGTGGAACTCGACGCGTCGGTTCTGCGCGAGCTCTTCCCTCGTCCTGGCGTCAGGGACCAGCGGTCTGGTAGGACCGAAGCCCTCCGGGATCAGTCGCTCCTTGGCGACGTTGCCCCTGCCGACCAGGTAGCGAACGACCGTCGTCGCGCGCATCTTCGAGAGCCTCATGTTGTACTTGAGCTTGCCGGTCGAGTCGGTGTGACCCTCGACTCGGATGAGCTCGATCTCCGGATGCGCGTTCAAGACGTCGGCCACGTTGTCCAGGAGCGCGAAGGAGCGCTTCTGAAGCTTGTGACTGCCGGTCCTGAAGAACACCTTCTCGAGGATTTGGAGCTGGCCTTCACCGATGATGACCAGCTGGGCGTTTTGACAGCCCTGATTCTCGACGGTGCCAGGCTCGTCCGGGCAGTTGTCGACACGGTCGGGCACGCCGTCGCCATCACGATCGGGGTCCGGACAGCCATTGTTCTCGAGCGTTCCCGGCTCGTTCGGACACTGGTCGTCGACATCCAAGATGCCGTCGCCATCGTTGTCCGGATCCGGGCAGCCGTCCTCATCTTGGAAGCCGTCGATGTCTTCGGCGTCGTTCGGGCAGCCGTCATTGACGTCGAGCACGCCGTCGCCGTCATTGTCCAGGTCGGGACAACCGTCCTCGTCCTGAAACCCATCGAAATCTTCCGGCTCGGTCGGACACTGGTCGACATCATCCAAAATGGTGTCGCCATCGATGTCCAGGATCGGCTCGACCCCGGGCATCGTGTAGCCGATCATGCCAACGCCCCGCCAATCGGGCGCGCCGTAGCCCGCGGTCACGCCCGCGCTACCCGACACACCCACTACGAAGCCCTTGGGATGGAGATACTTGAAGCCGCCGAGCACCTCGACGGGTGTCTGCTCTCGGGTCCAGAAGTTGGCTCCCTGGTTTGCGGCGGTGCGGCCAAAGACTTCGGCGGAGACCATGAACTTGTCTTCTGCGATCATGAACAGCACACCCCCACCAAAGGTGAACTCATTGCCAACGAAGAGATTCGGCGCGACTTCTCGCCCATTCGTGTTGCCAAGCTTGTAGCCGACTTGAATCGGGATACGAACGATCTCGCCAGCATTGAAAGTCATCAGAAGCTCGAACCAGCCGCCGAGGTACGGCTTTTTGTCGAGTTGCCCTGCATACCTCTGCTGGTTGTCAGAAAGGGATGCGGTGTTGATCGTCAACGTTGCCTGCAGGGCGAGCTGGAACACGTCGTCCCGCGTGCCGAGGATGTTTCCGCGTGCGCCAAAGTACACATCACCGAAGTGGCCGCCGTTCGGGAGCAGATAGTTGAAGGGACCAGCTGCGCCGCCGGGAAGCCCGTCCCCTGCGTTCGTCCCCGCGTCGATGATGAAATGGTAAGGGATGTCCATGTAGATCACGAGGTGATCCCACAAACCCAAGTTCCACATGATGTGACCGGTCAGCTGGCGGTGAACGACCGACGCCGTCGTCCCGTTCCCGGACTGCTCGAAGACCAGCGCATCATCGTTGTAGTCGATGTAGATTTTGATCCCGAACCGCTTGTGGCCCTGGCCATCCGCCGTGCTCGTCGCAAAACCATCGGTGGCAAGCTCCGCCGGCCGGTACTGGTTCAAGTCGATCTGTGTCGTGAATTGCTGGGCCTGTACCGAGCTCCCCGCTGCAAGAACGAACGCCCCTGCCACCATCGCTGCCAGTGGCGCAGTCCAGCCACGGTTGAATATTCGTCGGTCATCGCTCTGTTTCACGCCGTCCTCCATTCACATCCCCACCGGGGGCTCGAGCCCCGAATCCTCGTGCCAGTCTTGCCCCAAGTAACACCATGGCAAAAAAAGCCGCGCAGAATCGACTGAACGGATGGCGGGGAAGCCGCTGATACAGAAAGAATCCGCTAGGATCACAGCGATGCCCTCGCCCCGATACCGAACCGCGCCGGCACCTTCAAAAGGCATGCCCGCGGGGATTCCGTACATCGTCGCGAACGAGGCGGCGGAGCGGTACAGCTTCTATGGCATGCGGGCGATCTTGGTCATCTTCATGACCAAGTATTTGATGAACACCGAGGGCGAGCTCGACCTGATGACGGACGAGCAGGCCAAGACCTGGTTTCACGTGTTCGTGATGGCGGTCTACACGTTCCCGATTCTCGGGGCCATGATTTCCGATGGGGTTCTCGGGAAGTACCGGACGATCATGGTGCTTTCGATCGTGTACTGCCTTGGGCATCTGACCCTTGCAATCGACGACAGCAGAGTCGGGTTGGGCCTCGGACTCGCCCTCATCGCAGTGGGTTCCGGTGGCATCAAACCTTGCGTATCGGCGCATGTCGGGGATCAGTTCGGTCAGTCCAACGCCTACCTTCTAACGAAAGTTTTCGGTTGGTTCTACTTCGCCATCAACGTGGGTGCGCTCGCGTCCATCTTGTTTGCAGAGCCTCTCCTTCACCGCTTTGGGCCCTCGATTGCATTCGGCGTTCCGGGCGTGCTGATGGCGCTTGCCACATTCGTCTTCTGGACCGGACGCAATGAATTCGTACACATCCCGCCCGCGGGTCTTGCATTCGTTCGCGAGGTCCTCAGCCCGGAGGGTCTCAAGGTGCTCGGAAGGCTTGCCATCATCTACGCCTTCATCTTGATGTTCTGGGCGCTCTTCGATCAGCAGGGCTCAGCTTGGGTGCTCCAAGCGCAGCGCATGGACCGGCACTTCATCGTCGATTGGGATCCATCTCAGGCCCAGTGGCTCAATCCTGCCCTCGTGCTCGTCTTCATTCCGCTCTTCAATCGCGTGATTTACCCGCTCTTCGACGGTTTTTGGCCCCTCACACCGCTCCGAAAGATCTCGATCGGGCTCTTCCTCACGGTTCCGGCGTTTCTGCTTCCCGCCTGGCTCGAAGCACGGCTGGATGCGGGGGAAACGGTCAATATCGTTTGGCAGTTCGGCTGTTACATCATCATGACCGCCGCGGAGATCCTCATCTCGATCACGGCGCTGGAGTTCTCTTACACGCAAGCGCCCAGACGAATGAAGTCGGTGGTGATGGGCGCGTTTTTCGCAAGCGTCGCTGCAGGAAACCTCTTCACGGCGGCCGTGAACTTCTTCATTCAAAACCCGGACGGATCCAGCAAGCTCGACGGTCCGTCGTACTATCTCTTCTTTGCGGCAGCGATGGCGATTACCGCGGTACTCTTCGTACCCGTTGCGATCTGGTACAAGGAGCGAACCTACATCCAGGACGAATCGGCAAACGAGGCCGCATCGTGAGCACCATCGACAAAGCGCGGTCTTGGATCGCCATGGACCCCGATCCCGAAACGCGGCGAGAGCTCCAGGCGCTCGTCGACCAGGAGGATATCGCCGGCCTCGAAGAACGCTTTGCTGGGCCGTTGGGGTTTGGCACCGCGGGGCTTCGAGGATTGTTGGGCGCCGGACCATCTCGAATGAATCGCGTGACCGTCGCGCAGGCGACCGCGGGTCTTTGTGCCTGGTTGAAGCGAGAGGTCCCGGACGCGGCCTCTCGCGGCATTTGTGTGGGCCGCGACGCCCGCCCCAAGAGCGACCTCTTCGAGCGGGACGTCATCGAAATCGCCACCGGCGCAGGCGTTCCCGTCTGGAGCTTTCGCGACCTGGCGCCCACTCCGGTGCTCGCATTTGCGGTGTTGGAGCTTCACGCGGCTGGCGGCGTGATGATCACCGCGAGCCACAACCCACCTGGCTACAACGGCTATAAGGTCTACTGGGACAATGGGGCCCAGATCATTCCTCCAAACGACCGGGGTATCGCCGACGAAATCGAGCGCTGTCCTCCCTTGGATCAGATTCCCAGGCTCCCGGTCGAGGAAGCGAGGGCCCGCGAGTTGCTCCGGGACGCCGACCACGTTCGCGATCGCTACGTCGAACGTATCGTCGGAGAGGTTTCCAGCACCGCCCGCTGCGCTGACCTTCGCATCGCTTATACGGCACTTCACGGAGTCGCCGAAGACACGTTTCGAGAAGTGCTGGCCCGAGCAGGCTTCGACGATGTGCACAGCGTGAGCGAACAGGCTCGTCCGGATGGCAGCTTTCCCACAGTCGTCTTTCCCAATCCGGAAGAGCCTGGCGCGATGGACCGAGTTCTCGCTCTGGGAAACGAAGTCGACGCCGACCTTGCGATCGCCAACGACCCTGATGGCGATCGCGTGGCAGTTGCGGCTCGTGGCCCGCAAGGGTTCGAGTCGTTGTCGGGCAATGACATCGGCATGCTCTTGGCGAACGACTTGTTGGAACGGCATCTGGGCCCCGGGCAACCGGTCGTGATTTCCACCTTGGTGAGCAGTCCGATGCTCGGCCCCATCGCGGCGAGCTACGGGGCCCGATGGGAGCAGACCCTCACCGGACACAAGTGGATCCAAAACCATGCACTCGAGCTCGAAAAGGAAGGCTACGTCTACCTTTTCGGCTACGAAGAGGCACTCGGGTATGCGCCCTCATCGGCCGTTCGTGACAAAGACGGCATCAGCTCTGCGCTTCTTCTGGCCGACATCGCTTCGCGCTTCAAAGCGCAGGAGGCGACGCTGCTCGACGCGCGAGACCAGCTCTGGCGCAAACATGGGTTCTTCGCGGACCGCCAGGTCTCGGTGCGCTTCGAAGGCGCGGACGCCCAGGCACGGATGGACACCATCATCGATCGCTGTAGGGAAAGCCCACCGCTGGCGATCGGCGGCCAAGCGGTGCTTCGAATGCTCGATTTGGAAAGGCAGCTGCAATGGACGCCGCTCGCTGTGAGTCCGCTCGTGGCGCGAGCCCCCAGTAACCTCTTGGTTTTCGAGCTGCGAGGCGGCCACCGAGCCATGATGCGACCGAGCGGAACCGAGCCGAAGCTCAAGTACTACTTCTACGCAGCCGCGCCGGCGCGTCTGCGTCAGGACCTGTCTGAGGCAAAGCGGCAGGCCGTCGCGGTTC
>JABDJF010000216.1 GCA_013002645.1 Myxococcales bacterium | reverse complement strand
CCTTCGAGTTGTTGAAACGAGTCTTCACGCATGAAGGGCGCGGCTACGTGATCGGCGTGACCGGCACACCTGGCGCGGGCAAGAGCACTCTGGTCGACGGCCTGATTGGGCTCTACCGCGAGCAAGGCAAGCGGGTTGCGGTGCTCGCCATCGACCCCACGAGCCCTTATTCAGGGGGCGCGATCCTCGGCGATCGCATTCGCATGCAGCAGCACTTCACCGATGAAGGAGTGTTCATTCGCTCCATCGCGACGCGGGGGCACCTCGGGGGGCTTTCCCGTTCGACCGGCGACGTGCTGCACGTTCTGCACGCTTCGACGTTCGACATCGTGATCATAGAAACCGTGGGCGTCGGGCAGGATGAGCTCGAGGTGACGCAGCTGGCGGACACGACGCTGGTGGTGATGGCGCCGGGTTTGGGTGACGACATTCAAGCGATTAAGGCCGGCATCCTCGAGATTGCGGACGTATTTGCGGTGAACAAGTCCGATCGCGTCGGCGCGGACGCGACGGTGCAGGACCTTCAGCAGATGCTCGCGCTACGGCGCGTACCGGCCGGCGTCGGCAAGATGCAGGGGCACACCGCGGTGTCGACGCTGCGAGCAGCGCCCGAAGCCGGGGCCGGGGAGTGGCTGCCCCCAATCCTCAAGACCGTCGCCCACCGTCAGGAAGGGCTGGCGGATCTGGTCGATGCGTTCTCGAAGCACCGCGCGTTCCTCACGACCACCGAGGCAGGCAAGGCGACCCAGGCCCAGCGCCAGGTCGCGGAGTTCCGCGCGATTCTGTACCAGGCACTGATTGAAGCGGTCGATGCACGCTTTGCCGAGCAGGTCAGGGAGAAGCTACGCGACGTCGTCGATGGCCGCGCCGATCCGTATTCGAGCGCCGAGGCCTTGGTGCGCAGCGCGGTGGGCGAGCCTCAGACCTAGCGGGCTCTGTGCCACGCCACGGTGCTGGCAGCCGAGACCTCTTGGGCTAGAGTGTGCGCCATGACCTCGTTTGTGGAAGTGACACAGGACGGCCATGTCAGCACGTTGACGATCAACCGACCTGAAAAGCTCAACGCGCTCAGTGGAGAGGTGCTCTCCGACTTGAGTGCCGCGATTCAGACCCTGGCAGGCAATGACGACGTTTGGGCCGCCGTGATGACCGGAACGGGGAAGGCATTCGTCGCCGGCGCCGACATCGCCGCGATGAAAGGCATGAGCGAGGCCGAGGGGCAGGAATTCGGTGCGCTCGGCCACGGGGTGTTCAGCGCAATCGAGGACCTTCACTGTCCGGTGATCGCCGCGGTCAATGGCTTTGCACTGGGTGGTGGCTGTGAGCTGGCGCTGGCATGTGACTTCATTTACGCCTCGAGCAAAGCCAAGTTCGGACAGCCCGAGGTGAACCTCGGGATCATCCCTGGCTTCGGTGGAACCCAGCGTCTTCCGCGCCGTGTCGGCTCCGCGCTCGCCCGCGAGCTCATCTACACCGGGAAGATGATCGACGCACAGGAAGCGCTCCGAATCGGCTTGGCCAATGCGGTGTTCGAACCCGACGAGTTGCTCTCCGCGGCAACCAAGACAGCCGCCGAGATCGCGAGCAAGGGGCCCTTGGCGGTTGCGTCCGCGAAGCGCCTCATCCGGGATGGCATCGCCCTGCCGTTGCCGGAGGCGAATCGTCTCGAGCAAGCGGCGTTTGGCGAAGCCTTTGGCACGACCGACCAGAGCGAAGGCATGGCGGCGTTTCTCGAAAAGCGGGCGCCGGTGTTCACAGGCAAGTAGGCGACGCGCTAGTGCGAGCCAAACGCCAGCTCGACCGCCGGCGCGTAGATGCTGGCCTTTTCAGCGCAAAGCAAAATCGCCCCCACGGCGCCGGCCAGGTTGCGTGGCCCGCCTGAAAGCTCGGCTACCCTGGGTTCGAAAAAGCGTTCGACCTCCGCAGCCGCCTCCCTGCTGCAAAACGACGCTGCGTGCCATGGCGAAGCCCCGAGCTCCCCGCTGCCAAATCGAGCGGCAAGGGCATCGAAGTTTTCGGTGAGCCACTCCCACGCGCGGTCGCGTGTTTGGGCATTTCGGAACTGCGTGCGCAGGACATGGCGGATTTCGTTGACGCGGAGACGTGGGTCGAGCGCGAGGTCGAGTGTGCGCGCCGAGAGGTCTGGCGTATCCGCGTGTCCGAGCGCGGAGAGGATTCTGCTGCGGCTGGTCGCGTCGTTGCTCGATTCGAGAAGAACCAGCAAATGGTCGAAGAGCCCTTCGTCCCCGTCTTGGACGGCCGTCGCGAGCACGAGCCCTGCCAACTGGGGATCGACGACGCTCCGATTCGGCTTCGACCGGTAGCCGATGTACCTCCGACCTAGGCGAGCCGCACGCGCGCGCCCGTTCTTGTCCCGAACGTCCATGACCATGAATCGAATCACGGCTTCACGAAGAAGCTTGGTGTCGCTCGAATCGGCTGGGCGTGACCGCCAGCCGAGCTGCCGGTAACGTTTGCGGTAGAGCTGACCGGCATACGCCGTCACCGTTCCGCGAAGTGCGGGCGGCGAAGCGTCGTCGATCAAGAAGCGAAGCGGCCTCATGGGCGCGACGGCGAGCTGTCTCAATGGGCTCTCGACCCAATCGGAGAACCACGGAAGCAGAAGCTCGATGTCCATGACGCCTCGATCGAAAGACGCCTCCACGCTGTCGGCCACCGCGAGCCGTCCCCGGTCAGAGAGCTCGCGGAAGCCCTGGGTGCGCAGCCGCGTCCAGTCCTCGACAGACATCGAGAAGCGGAAGTAGCCTGCACCGTCCGCGTTGGGCATCCACCACGAGGGGCAGCCTGGCAGGTCGACTCGTGCTCTTGCGCTGCTCAATGAAGTGCAGGTGGTCCCAGCGGCGTGCCGAATGCATAGCGGGATGTCCCAGATGCGATCCGAATCGCCGCTCGATCCAATCGGGAGGTAGCGTTCCTGGGAGAGTTGCAGCGTTCGAACGCCGGCATCGCAGGAACCGTCCGCCGCCCCGGTCACCAACGGGACGCCGGGCTGGTTGAGAAACGAGAGAAACGGCTGCGTGACGTCGCGGTCGCTGACCTCGTCGAGCGCGGCGAGAAGGTCAGCAGAAGTCGCGGTACCGCCCTCGTGGCGCCGTAGGTAGAGGCGGATGCCGTCACGGAA
>JABDJF010000214.1 GCA_013002645.1 Myxococcales bacterium | reverse complement strand
GAGTAATGAAGCTCGTCGGGCAGGGCTTCGAGCGCGGCCTGATGGCGCGCAAACACGTCGCGATTGAACATCTCGACGGTTCTGCGGAAATCCCGCAAGGACACTTGATACTGATCGTCGAAGGTGCCACCGCGCAGAATGTTGAACAGCACGTTGGCGTAATGGTGCGCCGACACTTCTTCTTCGTCGGTCAGCTGGAACGCATCTCCGCCCCCCATGATGTGAGCCAGGCTATCGGAGCCTTCTTCTACGGACTGAGTGATCGCCTCTGCGACCGCGGCTGGATCACGGAGCTCGTGGAGCAGGCTCACCACCTGCGCCTGACTCTGCCCGAGGTCCGCCACGAGCTGCCAGTGCTGAGATGCCTGCGGTGCGAGATTCAGCGCGACGTGGACCAGGTACGCTCCGCGAATGCCGCGCTTGTGGACCTCCTGCGTGACCGGCGCGCCCCGGCGAAACCGCTCGAGCTGCCGTGCCGAGAGCAGCACCTCGTGCCCCGTCAGGCCGAGGCAAAACACGGTCGTCGCCTTCAGGGACTCGCAGGGCTCGGCTCTGTCGGTGATCCCGGAATAGAGCGTATAGAGCGCCAGCCCAGTGTCGGTGAGCAGCTCGTTCCATTTGTACGCATCGACTAGATTGCTCGTGTTCGTTTGAGCGAACCGTGGGGTTCCGGCCGGTAGAATGTTCTGCAAGCCATCGATCAGCTCAACGCTGCAATCTTGGCTGCCCAGGTTCTCGAGCTCGCATCGGCGTACGAACCCATAGCGTTCGCTAGTCGACCAGCAGTACCGAAACGCCAAGTGCAGGTCGTGGTTGATCTCTTCGAAGCAGAGCTTGTTGCCGAGGATGTTCTTGTAGAGGTTGCGGGTGGTCCTATAGCGCCCGACATGCGCCCGATTGAATGGTTCCCATTCGCGCCGCTGCCCGTCTGCGACCGTAGCGATGAGCGTTTGGCTGCCCGTATGCGGACGGCTTTCATGAATCTTGTCGACGGTGATGTACGGGAAGAGCGCCGTGTCCGGAGACACCCGACCAGCGGTCAGGCCTCCCGTCGACGAAATGAACAGCCAGTGATCGGAATCGGAAATCAGGCTGATGAAGAACGGGGCCATCTGGTCGACGTTCCGGATGGCGTAGTACCGCTCTCCAGCGAGAGTCAGAAATTCGCCGGTCACCTCTTCGTTGCTGAAGGGAGGTCGATTCACGCCTGCTGGTTTTCGCTTTCTTTGGCGAGGGGATGAAGGCCGACGGCTCGAGGAGCCGCCGGCCAACCCATGACTCGTAGACAGCTTACAGGGAACCTACTGGAACGTTCCCTGGAGGTTGTCGTAGAAGTTGCCCGAGGCTTCGTTGTTCGTCGCTGTGGCTGAGAACCCGAACTGCAGCAGCTGGCCTTCGAGAAGCGGGTCAGTGAGGTTCAGCGAGATTTCGAAGGGACCCCAAGTTGCCGGAAGATTCGTCGTGTCGAGCTGCTCGAAGTTGGTCTCGGCAAAACTGTTGTCGGGATCGATCGTCTTGATGAACGCGTCGGCCGTACTGGCA
The DNA here is from genome assembly GCA_013002645.1 of Myxococcales bacterium. Lineage (GTDB taxonomy): Bacteria > Myxococcota_A > Polyangia > Polyangiales > Houyiibacteriaceae > SG8-38. The sequence goes on along the minus strand of JABDJF010000214.1, from coordinate 1,120 downwards.
TCGGCGATGTCGCCGCCTTTGGCGTCGAAGCTGAACGTGAAGGTCTTGCCGATATCGCCCGCCTGGATCGTGACCTCTTGGAACGTACTTGCCTGGACCAAGTTGCCTGCCAGCATTTGGGCTTGGTTTTGGTAGTCGCTGAAGATCACCAACTGCTGATCGCCCTGCTCAGCGCCGCCTTCCCCTGACGCGACGAGGCAAAAGGCCGCCATCGCCGGGTTGTTCGGTGCGGGAAAGGTGCCGTAGGACTCGACAGTCGTCCCGTCCGGTTGTGTCACGTTGCCGAAGACAACAAATCCGGCATCGCCCAGCGCGGTCAGGCTCGCCTGTTCAACACCCTCGAAGTCTTGCTCGAAGAACGCTGGCGTGCCGCCCATGCCGGCGCTTCCGCCCATGCCGCCCTCTCCGGCGCTTCCGCCCATGCCAGCGCTTCCGCCCATGCCGGCTGTGCCGCCTGAGCCAGCTGAGCCGCCCGAGCCGGCTGTGCCGCCCGAGCCGGCCGTTCCGCCCTCCTCATCGTCCGCGCAGCCGTAGACCGCCAGGGCCGCAAACAAAATTGTAATCAATGTCGTCTTCTTCATTCTCGTCTCCTACCTCGTTTCGCGTCGCGAAACATTAGATTTCCCCAAGTTTCACCCACCATGAAGCCATGGGAGGCATCTTGCAACGCTCCCCGATCTCAGTCTTTCGTGAAATACAGATTGTCGATCAGCAATGTGTGCCCCGATTGCAAAGTCGGCCCACCAATGATGAAGGGCGAGCGAGCGTTAGCCGGATCCCAGCCGCGATCGATGAAATCTTGAAGAGGGATCTCCAGGAAATGCCACTCCCCGTCGTTGCTGTAGCCGTACGACCGCACATCGAGGGTGAACCCGTTGGCCTCCGGCGGCGGCACGTTCGGTAGCGTCGTCGCGGATTGGACCGTGAGATCAATCCTCTCGAAAGAGGCGTCGCTCGACTTGAAGCCCTCGTACATCGTCGTCCATTCCGACAGGTCGATCGCCTCCTCCCACAGGATGCCAGAGCCCCAAAACGGTTGTTCGGCGGTCGTGAACTTGAGGGACTCCAGCCCTTCGAGCCGATCGCGCGATGGATCCTGACCGCCCGTCAAGGTCTGGCC
>JABDJF010000168.1 GCA_013002645.1 Myxococcales bacterium | reverse complement strand
GTCCTGCAATCTTCCGGCCTCTGGACCACGCTGCGCGTGCGACCCTTCGGAAAAGTTCCAAACGCTCATGGGTCACCGCATTCGATCTTCGTTACGGCTATCGACACCAACCCGCTCGCCGGAGACCCGCGACTAGTCATCGCGGAGCGCGCTCAGGAGTTCCACGATGGGGTGGCCGTGCTCAGCCGGCTCACCGACGGCCAAGTCCACGTTTGCCAGGCCCCGGGGCACGGCTTCGAGCTCCCAAATCTCGACTCGGTGCGCTCGGCGACGTTCGAGGGTCCGCATCCTGCCGGTCTGCCCGGGACCCACATTCATTTCCTCGATCCCGTGAGCGAGAGCAAGAGCGTTTGGTATCTCGGCTACCAAGACGTGATCGCGATAGGCTCGCTATTCACCACTGGCCGAATCAACACGGAGCGGGTGATCGCCTTGGGAGGCCCCCTGGTGAAAAAGCCGCGCCTGCTGCGAACACGCGTCGGCGCCAGCACCGAAGATCTCCTGAAGGGAGAAATCGAGGCGGGCGACTGCCGCGTGATCTCGGGTTCGATTCTGGGTGGCCGGCGAGCAGCGGGTCATGCGCGGTATCTCGGCCCGTATGATGTACAGCTGAGCGTCCTGGCAGAGGACCGAACCCGCCACTTCCTACGGTGGATCGCGCCCGGTTCCGATCGATTCTCGTCGATTCGAGCCTTCGTCGCCTCGCTTCGTCCTCGGCGCTACCGCTTTCCGCTCAGCACGAGTCAGAACGGCAGCCCCCGCGCGATGATTCCCATCGGCAATTTCGAGAAGGTCATGCCGCTCGACATTCTGCCCGCGCCGTTGCTCAAAGCGCTCATCGTCGAAGATACGGAAACCGCCAAATCACTCGGCTGCCTCGAGCTCGAAGAAGAAGACCTCGCGCTTTGCTCCTTCGTCTGCTGCAGCAAGTATGAGTACGGCGAGTTTCTCAGAGCAAATCTAGATCTCATCGAGAAGAACGGCTGATGCGTCCTCTACGAAAACTCCTCGACAAAGCCGAGCCTCTCTTTGAAAAAGGCGGGCGCCTCGAGAGCTATCAAGCGATCTACGAGATGCTGGACACGCTCTTCTACTCGCCTCCAGACGTATCCCGGCATGCGCCGCACGTCCGCGACGCGATCGATCTCAAGCGGGTCATGGGCCTGGTCGTCCTCGGGGTTTTGCCCTGTGCGCTTTTCGGCATGTGGAACACGGGCTACCAGGCCAACCTCGCGATCGAGCAACTCGGCTTGCCTGCACCGAGCGACTGGCGAGGCGCTCTGATGGCGGCGATCGGAATCGGCCACGACCCGCAGAGCGTCGGCGCCGCGACCTTCTATGGGCTCCTCTACTTCGTACCGATCTACGTCGTTACCTTGGCCGCGGGCGGTGTATGGGAAGTGCTGTTCGCCGGCATCCGCAACCATGAGGTCAACGAAGGGTTTTTCGTCACCTCGATTCTTTACGCCCTGACGCTGCCCGCGACGACTCCGCTCTGGCAGGTGGCCATCGGCATTTCGTTCGGCGTGGTGATGGCGAAGGAAGTCTTTGGAGGGACGGGCAAAAACTTCATGAACCCCGCGCTGGCGGGCCGAGCGTTTCTCTACTTCGCATATCCGGTCGAGATGTCCGGCGAGTCCGTCTGGACGCCCCCGATCGACGTCATCACGGGTGCGACGTCACTGGCGATCGGAGCCGAAAGCGGCATCGCGGGGATCCTCGATCATGGCATTACGTGGATGGAAGCATTCGTTGGCAACATCCAGGGCTCGCTTGGCGAAACCTCAGCCCTTGCGTGCCTCCTCGGCGGCGTCTTCATCGTGTACACCGGCGTGGCCTCTTGGCGAATCATCGCTGGCGTCATGTTGGGTATGTTTGCCGCGGCCATGCTCTTCAACGCGGTCGGCTCCGACTCGAACCCGATGTTCGCCATGCCCTGGTACTGGCACCTCGTGCTCGGCGGCTTTGCGTTCGGGATGGTTTTCATGGCGACCGACCCAGTCAGTGCCTGCGTCACCAACCCAGGCCGATGGGTCTTCGGGGTTCTGATCGGAGTCATTACCGTCGTCATCCGGGTGGTCAACATCGCGTTCCCCGAGGGAATCATGCTCGCGATCCTATTCGCCAACATCTTTGCGCCCACCATCGACCACTTCGTCATGCGGGCCAACGTCAGCAGGAGGTTGCGCCGAAGTGCCTGAGCCGTCCCAAGCATCCGGCGCCAAAGCCGACACGGTCGCTCGGACTCTGCTCGTCGCGCTTTTCGTGAGCTTGCTCTGCTCTTCGCTGGTGGCCTCGGCCGCCATCCTGCTCAAGCCGCGACAGGTCGAGAACGCGATCGTCGAGATGCGCCGAAACATTCTCGAGGTCGCAGGGCTCTGGGCCCCGGATGCCGAGGTCGACGCGCTTTTCGAGAGCATCGAGCCACGCGTCGTCGACCTCGAAACCGGCGCCTACGCCGACGACATGGATCCAGAATCCTATGATCCGGTAGAGGCGGCGAAGGATCCCACCCAGAGCGTCGAGATTCCCAGCGGGATTGACGTGGCCAAGTTGGGGCGCCGCGCCAAGCATGCCCGGCTGTATCTCGTTCGCCGCGACGGCGAGCTCAGCAAAATCATCCTTCCGATATCGGGCTATGGGCTCTGGTCGACGCTCTATGGCTTTCTCGCTCTCGAAGCAGATGGCAATACCGTTTCGGACATCACCTTCTATGCGCACGGGGAAACCCCAGGCCTCGGGGACTTCATCGTGAAGCCGGCATGGCGTGAGCTCTGGCGCGGCAAGCGGGCGTTCGATGATTCCGGCGCACTCGAGCTTCGAGTCGTCAAAGGCCGCGTCTCCGCCGACGACCCGCTCGCCGATTACCACGTCGACGGTGTCTCAGGCGCCACGCTCACCGGCAATGGTGTCTCGAACATCATCGAGTACTGGCTGGGCGACCACGGCTATGGGCGATTTCTCGATAAAATTCGGACAGGAGGAGGCTCATGAGCACCGCCACCAAGCGCGCGCTTCTAAGACCCATCGTCGATGACAACCCGGTCACCTTGCACGTCCTGGGGATTTGCTCGGCGCTCGCGGTGACCACTTCGCTCTTGCCTTCGCTCTACATGTGCGTTGCGCTCACGGTTGTTGCCGCCTTGTCGAACGCGGCGGTCAGCGCGATTCGCCACATTCTCCCAAGCAGCATTCGGATCATCGTTCAGATGACGATCATCGCGTCGCTGGTGATCGTCGTCGACGAGTCTTTGAAGGCTTTTGCATTCGAGACGAGCCGCGAGCTTTCGGTTTTCGTGGGTCTAATCATCACGAACTGCATCGTCCTCGGCCGAACCGAAAGCTTCGCCTCGAAAAATCCGGTCGGCTTGAGCTTCCTCGACGGCATAGGGAACGGCCTCGGCTACAGCACGATTCTGATTCTCGTAGCGACGGCCCGCGAGCTCCTGGGCGCGGGGACGCTGCTCGGCTATACGATCTTCCCGAACGCGGCGGACGGCGGCTGGTACAAGCCCAACGGGATGATGCTCCTTCCGCCAAGCGCGTTCTTCGTGATCGGCCTGATCATTTGGGCTGTACGAACGTGGAAGGCGGAGCAGGTCGAGAAACCCGATTTCCGAATTCACGAAGTGCATCGAACGGAGGCCTTGTGATGGGCAGCTACGCGGAGCTCTTCATCAAGGCCGTCTTCGTCGAGAACCTCGCGCTTTCGTTCTTCCTCGGGATGTGCACGTTCCTCGCGGTCTCAAAGCGGATCGAAACCGCCCTAGGCCTCGGGGCAGCAGTGGTCGGCGTTCAGCTCATCACCGTCCCGGCGAACACGTTCCTCTACAACTACGTCCTCAAGGAGGGCGCGCTTGCATGGGCCGGGCTCCCGGAGATCGACCTGAGCTTCCTCGGCCTGGTCACCTATATCGGTGTCATCGCTGCGATGGTGCAAATCCTCGAAATGGTGCTCGACAGATATTTCCCGCCGCTTTTCCATGCGCTGGGTATCTACTTGCCTCTGATCACGGTGAACTGCGCGATCCTCGGCGGCAGCCTGTTTTCGGTGAGTCGGGATTACACGATGAGTGAAAGCGTCGTGTATGGCGTCGGTAGCGGGTTTGGCTGGGCGCTGGCTCTCGTGGCGCTCGCCGGCATTCGGGAAAAGCTCAAGTACAGCGATGTGCCCGCTGGCCTCCAAGGCCTCGGGATCACCTTCATCATCGTCGGCCTGATGTCCTTGGGCTTCATGGCTTTTGCGGGGATTCAACTCTAGGAGGACAGGCGCGTGGCACTTCAAATCGTCCTTGCAGTCGCCGTGTTCACCGGGATCGTCGTCTCGCTGTCAGCATTGATCCTGGC
>JABDJF010000161.1 GCA_013002645.1 Myxococcales bacterium | reverse complement strand
GTGATCGTCGTCGTGGCTTTCGCGGTCGCCCAGGTCATCGTCGCCCACCAAGTTGGCATGGGGGCGCTGGAAGGTGGAATCGGGTCCTACCTGCTCCAGCACATCCTGATCTCGATTCTCTTCGGGGCGGTGGTCGTCGGCGGCTTGATGGCGCTCTACATCCGCTACGTCAATCAGGAGCTTCTGATCTTCGTCGTCGGCGTGGTCTACCTCGTCGCTTTCATCTGCAGCCAGCTCGGCTGGGATCCAGTGCTCGTGTTCCTTGCCGCGGGCTTCGGCGTTTCGAACTTCTCGAAGACCGGACACCGGCTGATCGAAACCGTCGAGCGCTTGTCGCTTCCAGTTTACGTGGTCTTCTTTACGCTCGCCGGCGCCAAGCTCCACCTGGACGAGTTGCGCCAGGTCGCTCTGTTTGCGATCTCCCTGGTCGCTGTCCGCGGGTTTGCGATTTATTCGGGCACCAAAATTGGGGCTCGCATCGGCAAAGCCGACGAGGCGACTCGTGATTTCGGCTGGATGGGCTTCGTCTCGCAAGCCGGCGTGTCGATTTTGCTGGCCGCCATCATCGGCAATTCGTTCGGTGAGCTCGGGCGCTCCCTCGAAACCCTGATCATCGGCGGGGTGGCGATCAACGAGCTGGTCGGGCCGGTGATGTTCAAGCTTGGCCTGAGCCTCGCGGGCGAGACTCGAACGAGCCGCAGGTCGATCACCCCGGCGCGACATCTGTCCGTGAGACCGCCTTCAATGCGACCCGAAAGCGAAGATGGAGCGGCCAAGCAGCTCGAGCCCTGGCCCGAGCATGTCGGCGCGAAGAACCTCTGGGGCGATCCGCTGCAGCTGAAGAGCGCGGAGCTCAATAGCCGCGTACAAGACCTGGGGGGAGATCTACAAAGCATCGTTCGCGAGGTGTCGACCGGGCCACTGCGAGAATTCCAACTCGACGCGGGCAAGTACCTGAGAGACCTCCGGCGCGAGTTCCTCCGCCACCACCGGCGTCTGACCGTTCAAGCGCGCGCCGAAGATGGCGCCGAGCGGGACGAGCTCGTGACGTTGCTTCGCTCCGCGCAATCCGAACTCGCAGCTCACTGGCGCGGGATCGTCCTCGGCAGGTCGGTCACGCTCGCCAAGCTCACATGGACGCCCGAAACCATGCTCGAAAACGTCGATGCCCTCGTCGACGAGCTCCCCCTCATCGTCGAGGCGCCCTACGAAGACGTCAGCTACGAGACCAAGGAAGGCGATTCGATGTGGAAGCGGCTCCGGCGCAGTACGCTTCGAATGAGACGAGGCTGGCGCAAGACCGTTGGGCAAAGCCAGCCGACCCGCGACGTCCGACTGCGCGCCTTGGGACGTTTCCATTTATCCTATGACGCGCCGGCGCGGCTCGAGTCTCTCGCGGCGCTGTTCGTCGAAGCCGACCGGCACCTCGCGGCGCGCACGCGGAGCCTCTTCGATGGTGTCATTGCCGGCTATGACGACATCGTCGAGATCTCGACGGACCCCGAGGCCGACCTCGAGGGTCAGCTGGTTCGCCTCCGACACGACCTCGAAGAGGAGCTCGCTCTCGCTTTGGACGAAACCGTCCGAATTACTGGAGACGGCACCCATCGCGCGGCGACCGCGGTCGCAACCGGTTTCGTCGACTTGAAGGATGACCTGCCAACCTTCGGGACGCTGGACCTGCGCAGCGGAGAGCGACGCACGAGCCGACGATTCGCGAACCGAATGCGCGCCATGGAAACGCTCAGCAAGGACGTTTCCAATCTGCGGAAGGCGAGCTCGGCAGAGTACTCCTCGCTGGCCATGGAGCTCGAGCTGCTCGGGCTCGAGGCGCGGATCAAAGATAGCGTCACCGACTATGTTCTGAGGCTCACCAATACGGTCAAGCGCCGTGCGACCTCTCAAGTCGAGCGAGTGAGCGACACGCTTCAAAAGGCACTTACCGTGCTGAACGAGGAGCTCGAGAGCGACTACTCCGGAGAGCAGCTGGCGGCCGCTCTCCGATCGGCCACCGAGGCGACGAGCAAGGCCGCCGGCGAAGCGGCGCGTGTGACGAACGAGCTCTATCAAGACCTGAGCGACGACACGAAGATCGCGCCACTTCTCGATGCTCTGGTCGATGCCTGCAGAGGGCTTACTCCGCGCTACCGAGTGACCGTGGGGCAACGTCAGACCGGCGAGTGGCGGCTGCCGGTCGCGCTACCCGAAGTCGAAGTCCCGTTCCGGGAAGTCGTGCTGACCTACATCGACAGCCGCGTGGCGCCGAAGCTCATGTCCAGCCGGCAAGAGCTAGGCGAACGAATCCAACCGCTGGCCAATGTGCTCCAAGAGCTGGAGCGCGTCGTCGCATTCAACGTGGAGCTGGCAACGGCGGAGCTCGAAATCGTCCACGACGAAGCGATTCCCGAAGAGATGCACACGCTGCTTCGCGACATGGTGTACGGCCAGCTCGAGCGCAATTACAATTCACTCGAAGAGATTCGCGCCGAAGCGGCGGGCTGGCCCAGGATGATCGAGCGCGAGATGCGCGACGCCGCGCTCGGAACGCTGGAAACGCTACGCGGAGAGCTTGCCGAGGGCTCTTTCAGCAAGTCGCGCCTCGAAGCGATGCGCCGCGCCGCGAGCGGGCTTCGAATCAGGAGCAAGGCCGAGCGATTGCCCCGAACGAAGCGGCTCAAGGCTCAGCTTCGGGGCGGTCTCCGCGCGTTGTTCGGTGAGGAACGGCTCGAGCGTTGGAGCGAGCGCCTTGGTCTGACGCGGGCCTTGCCGACCGAGGAGCTATCGGCTGGGACCTTCGCCGCGCCCGACGTGGGCGCCGAGCTACCGCTGGTCTACCGGCGCCTTTTCGCGGCCGACACCATGGAGGCCGGCGATGTGCTCACCGGACGCGACCAGGAAATTCGCCGCGCCGAATCGATACTCTCGAGCGAGGTCAAAGGCCGCCTACGTTCCGTTGCGCTGATCGGTGTCGATGGCGTTGGAAAGGCGGCGGTGTCGAGCGCGATCGTGCGAAGCCGTCGTTGGAAGAACGTGAAGCGCGTGGTCTTCACCGCACCGGTGACGGTCGCGGATGTCGATGCGATCTTCCAGGATTCTCCTGAAGGCCAGCTCGTGGTCGTCGACGGGCTCCACTGGATGCTATCGATGGCCCCAGGAGGCTTCGACCCGCTCCGACGATTCGTGAAGGGGATCATCGAGGAGGGTGGACG
>JABDJF010000155.1 GCA_013002645.1 Myxococcales bacterium | reverse complement strand
TACCTGGCGACATCAGACGAGGTCACGACGACGAGCGGCGAATACTTCTACGATTGCAAGCCAAAGAAAACGAAACCGCGGGCTCGCGACCGAGAACAGGCCCGAAGGCTCTGGGAGGTGAGCGAGCGCCTCACCCAGACGCGCTTTGCTTTCGCACCCCTGGCATCCTAACTTCTAAAACGAAACTCGAGGGGGGTGGTCATGAGAGTCTTCGCAGCGCTAGTGCTCGCATGGGCGGTGTCCAATACCGCGTTTGCAGGTCCGCAATCGACGGTGGGCGGGAAGCCGCTCACGACCGAGATGGCGCACAACACCGGCGTGGGTTGGCCCAGCCTCTTCTACGAATGGTGGAACAACGGTCGGGGCAATCTCGACTGGGCGCTCGGCGGCGAGCTGGTCTACGGAGACTGGTCCGGCGTTTACTCCGACGTGGCCGTGGGGTTTGCGTTCAACGTTCCGCTGCGGTGGCACATCCACAACAAGAGGCACGCCAGGTCGACGACCGACGTCGGGCTGCGATTCACACCCGGGGCCATGGTGGGCGGGAGCGAGCGTCGCAGTCGCCGGTTTGGCGTCCAGCTCGACAATGGCGTGATGGGCGGCCTGCGCGCCGAGATCGCGGTCCCAGTGTCCATCGACGTGCACGATCGCGTCAGCATCGTCACCGGCGCGGCGATTCCGCTCACCTTGATGCTTGCAAAGGACGTCAATCCCTGGGGAGTCATTCCGCTGCTGGTCCGCATCGGTGTCGAGATCAACGCGGCTCCGAAGGTGGCGCCGTTTTTCCTTTTTGAGCTTGGTCCAGGCATCGGGGTCGGCGAGGGAGGTTCGGACGTCGACTTCGCCTTTCGCATCTGGGTCGGCACGGCCTTCTGGTCGGTGCTCGGCAACTAATGGATTCGCGCGGGGCCGGGAGGATGTGATGAAGGGTTCGGCTGGATTGGGTTTGAGTGTCTCGGCGGTGCTCGCGTTTGCGCTCGCGCTCAGTCACGGCTGCGAGCCGGACGACCCGTCTCCACCGCCTTCACCCTCGGTCGAGGAAGGGCTCTACGCGTTTCTCGCCCAGCAGCAGGATCCGGCCACCGGCCTGCTGGAAGGGTTCGTGCGCCACGACGACCTGCCGCCCGACTTTTTCGCGTTCCTCGATGCGCGACCCTCGTTCACCTACGACAACGCCCTGGCCGCACTCGCCTGGCTGGCGCGGGGCGAACCCGACGACGTCGACCATGCCACCCGGCTGCTCGATGCACTGTTGGCGCTGCAGCGCGACGATGGCGCCCTGCCCGACTCCGCGAACGCAGCCACGGGCGCGCCCTTGGCCACCAACACCGGCACCGGCAACCAGGCGTGGGCGATCCTCGCGTTCCTCGGCGCCTGGGAGGTGACCGGTCAAGAGCGCTGGCTTCTCGCGGCCGAACGAATTGCCGCTTTCCTTCTGGACCCCGTACAGGAGCTCGCAAACCCCGCAGGCTTCGGCGGCCTTCGCTTGTCGCCTGCGCTTACCGGCGTCTCCACCGAGAACAACCTCGACGTCTACCCCGCCTTCGTGCGCCTGGCCGACGCCCTGCCCACCTCCGCGGGTCTGCTCACCGCGGCTGAGGTCCGCGAAGCCGGGCACGGTGCCCGCATCTCGTGTGAGTCCCAGTTCGACCCCGTCACCGGCGCGATGTTCGCCGGCACCGACGGAACGGGCGTCACGACCTTTCGGGATGTCGTACCGCTCGACACCCAGAGCTGGTCTGTGTTGGCCCTCGGCCGGAGCAAGTGGGACCGCAGCTATGCGTGGGCCCGGCGCGACGTTCCCGACGGGCTGTGGATCATCGAGGGCGCGTGCGCGGACGCCGATTCGGCGCTCGCGATCGAGGGACCGCCGTTTTCCGACGCGTTCATCGGCGAAGTGTGGACCGAGGGCCTCGCCCAGATGCAGTTGGCGGCGCGGGCGCTAGGCGACGACGACACCGACGCGCGCGCTGCGGCGGCGCTCGAGGATCTGCAGCGGGCCGCTCCAAACGCCGACGGGCAGGGTCTGGTGGCCGCCTGTTCGGAGGTCGAGACCGGGTTCGCGTCGAGCTACTTCAATGCACTCGCCGTAGCCCCCACCGCTTGGGCCGCCATGGCCTCGCAGGGCCTCGACCCATTTTGGTTTCGCGCGATCGACGACGAAGCGCATCCGGCCGCAGCCCTGCCGACCGTGAGCCTCGCCCCGCCGGCCGGCCTGGAGTACGCCTGCACCGGCACACGGCCCTGCCGGTTCACCGCCGCGGGAACCAGCACCGGGGTCGTCGGCACCGCCCACCGCGTCTACCTACTGGTCGAGCCCACCTCTCCTGCTCCGTTGGGCCGCTTCTTCACACAGGCGGCGCCCGCCGTGTTGGCTGCGGACGGGACCTGGACTGTGTCGGGCCAGTTGGGCGACGACGTCGCCGCGGTGGAGCCCGGCGATGGCATGCGCCTGGTCGCACTCGTCGTCGACGGAGCCGCGCCGACTTTGCAGCTGGAGGTCGTCACGCAGCGCACGGTGCCGAGCCTGGTCACCGTGTCGGGCGTGCTGGACGCGCGCGTTCGTTGATGCCGCGCGTCAGCCCACGGGCGGATGGTCTAGCGTGGACGCGCAGAACTTGCCGAGGGCGGCGACGTGTCATTTGCGGGCGCCGCCCTGCCCGTTGACCAGTGCGACCTGTTCGTCTAAGGCGGAGTCTAACAACGAGGAGGGGCGGATGAATCGCATCTTGATGATTGCGGGCTTGTTGATTCTAGGCAGTGCTTGCGCGGGTGGTTCGCCCGGGGAAGTCGAAGAAATGGAAATGGCCGAGGACATTGAACAGACCGCGGGCGATGAACGCACGATGATCGGCGAGGAAGACGGCATGGCGGACGGCATGATGGCGCCCAACGCTGAAGAAGACTTCGAAATGGAATCGGAGCCGTACCCCGAGTAAGTGGATGGAGACCATGGACCATGAGATTCTGAACCGCAGTTCGACGACATCATCGGCGCGGTGAAGGCTCAAATCCAGGAGGCCGTCCAAGCCCGTCACGGGCAGTAGAGACCAAGCGTTCGATGCTAGCAACACTGCTGACGATTCTGGCGCTGGCCATGGTGCATCTGGTGGCGGGCACCACGGCGGCACTCGGTCACCCATGGCGGCCAAGAGCGCTCTCGGCCGCATCGGGCGTCAGCGTCGCGTACGTCTTTCTCGACCTGCTGCCCGATCTAGCCGAGCAACAGAGCGTCATTGAACGCACGGGATTGCTGCCGGGGCTCGACCAGCACGTCTATATTCTCGCGCTCGTGGGACTCACGGTGTCGCTGTGGGTGGAGACCGCTTCGCGCGAGTCGCGTCGTCGGCACCGAGCGCTCGGCGAACCAGACGTGACAGGTACCGCGACGTTCTGGCTCAGCATCGTTTCCTTCATGGTGCTGAACGCGGCCATCGGTTACGCCGTCGCCAGTCCCGGCGACCGAGCAGTCGAGCCGCTGTGGATGTTCGCCGTGGCGATGGGCCTTCACTTCCTGGCGAACGATCATTCACTGGTCGAGCATCACGGGGAGCGTTACCAACACATCGGCCGCTGGCTGATCGTCGCGGGCTTGGTCGCCGGCTGGCTGATCGGCACCCTACCCGCCGTCGAAATCCGACCGGACATCTTGGCGCGCGTGCTCGCCTACATCGCCGGCGGAACGATCATGAACATCCTGCGCCACGAGCTCCCCGACACCGACCGGTCCACCGACGTCCTCGCCTTCGCCGCAGCGGCCACGGTCTACGGCGTACTGCTGCTTTCCTTATCGCCTGCTGGCTGACCCCGAGCGCTCGAGCACGCGAGCTCTTGTTCGATCCCCGCCGGCTCCGCTACGCAGGCCGAGCTTCCCGATAGGCGTCACGAAGCACCTCGGCTGAACGCGCTAGCGCGTCGCGCTCCTTGGTGTCCATCTGGGGCTCGATGACCTCGACCGCGCCTTCAGCGCTGACGATCGTTGGGAGCGAGATGGCGACGTCACGGAGCCCGGCCGCACCTTCTTGGACCCGTGAAACGGTGACGATCCGGCGAGCGCCTGAAAGCGTCCAGTTGAGCAGCGCCGCCGTGACCAGACCTATCGCGTGGTTGGTCGAGCCCTTTCTGGCAATGATCTCGTACGCGGCGGTGCGCACTTCGTTCGCGATCGCTCGTTCGCTACTCTGCGTCCACCCCGGCCAGTCGCGCAAGGGCACGCCGCCGAGCCGTGCGCCGGACCAGAGGACGACCTCGGAGTCGCCGTGCTCGCCGACCACCTGGGCATGAATGGAGCGCGGCTCGATGTCGAGCGTTCGGCCGAGCGTGGCGCGGAGGCGCGCGGTGTCCAGCATCGTGCCGGTGCCGATCACGCGCGCGTACGGCAGCCCTGAGGCCTCCGCCGCAACCTGGGTCATCACGTCCACGGGATTGGTCACAATCACGAGCAGCCCGCGCATCCCCCGCAGGCGCGTGGCGATTTCGTGGATGATCGCGGCGTTCACACGAAGAAGGTCGAGCCGGCTGTCCTTGGGCCCTCCCGATTTCCCCGCAGCGATGATGACCGCATCCGCGTCGATCATGTCTTCGACCGAAGCGGACCGGACCGACGCCGTCGGATAGAACGAGGCGCCGTGCGCGAGGTCCATCGCCTCGCCTTCTGCGACCTCTTCCCGCACGTCGCTCAGCAGCAGCTCGGACGCCACGCCCTTGTGGAGGATCGACGCAGCTACGCTCGACCCAACCCATCCCATCCCCACGACGCCGAGCTTCATGCTTCCCCCCGACCAGGTGAACTAAACCAGTGGCCCATGAGCAAGCCTCCCACCGGGCTGGGGCCTTGTCGAGCGCGGCGCAGCGCTCGACCCGGACGCCTATCGCCATCATGGTGAGCGCCAATGAAACGCGGATCGCTCATCGTCGTTCTAGGCATTGCGGGGTTGGGCCTGTTTCTGTACTTCCAGCCGCTGTTGACGATCCGAGCCCTCGCCAAGGCGCTCGACGAGTCCGAAGTGGAAGCGATCCTAGAGCGAGTGGACGCAAAGCGTGTGCGGCAGTCGCTGAAGGACGACTACTTGGCCCGGTTGGACCCCGAGGCACCGAAGCAAAGCGAGGCTGCAGCGGGTGTCGCGAGCTCGACCCTGTTCAATCGGGGCATCCAGATGCTCCGGTGGAC
>JABDJF010000151.1 GCA_013002645.1 Myxococcales bacterium | reverse complement strand
GCGGTATCCGAGAGACCTTTCGTACTTCACGCGGAGGGTCGTACGCGCAAGCAATCCGAGAGGCTGGCCAGGGCGAACCAAAACCGTTTCAAGTTCGAGGTGAGAGCTCGCTACGGTGTCGTGTGTGGGGTCTGTCCGGTTTCAGTCCCGAAGATCCTCGAGGCTGCGCATATCTTCGAGGTAAGACACGGAGGCTCGGACGACGCGAGGAACGGCCTAGTCTTGTGTCCTACGCATCATCGAGCCTTCGACAAGGGACTGTTTGCTATCGACCCGGAGAACACCGCTTTGGTCTACAAGGCGAAGGGTCCGACCAAGGACGACTTGCGCGTTACACGCGACGATCTGAGTCATCTTAGCAAGCAACCGCATCCCGATGCGCTCAGAGAGCGCTATTCGAGGTGGAAGTGACGACTCTGAGAACGTGTGTCGGCTAGAGATGAGTCGTCAGCTGGCCAGAATGACGCACGGCGCTGGTCTGGCCCCATGTTCAACGCAGATTTATCACCGGCCGGCGCACATCGCCGACGAGATGGACGGGATCAAATGACGCTCGAATGTACCTGGTGCGTGGTTTGATTCAGTAAGGCGCCATCGAGCCTCAGTCACGGACATTTTCAACTTGTGAGGCGCGACCCAATGCGCACAATCGGCACTTATCGGTCCGCGCGCCGGAGAACTCCGCTCGCCGGTACTACTGCGGTCCGTAGGTCACATCCAACCGAGTCGGGAATCCTAGGCTCTGTAGGTCTGCGGTGAAATAGTTGGCTGTGAGCGACGGTGCAAACGGCTTTCGTTTCGGTTTCACTGAGTCCTGTAGTTCTCGCACCGAGACTCCGTCACACAATACCCTGGTGGATCGTACGGGTCGCCCGACCAGTTGCAGCAGACCCAATCATGGTCGCTTGGGGCTGGCGCGTTGGGGCAGGGGTAAACTTCGTCCGAGCTGAGGTCGCAAGACTGGCCCGTGCAGCGGCCACTTTCACAGAAGCCGACGAGGTACTCTCCGCCGAGGCCGACCTCTCTGTTCGCGAAACACCAGTTTCCATCGCCCAGGGCATCGCTACACTCGCCGGTCTCAGGGTCGCATACGGCGCACGGGTCTCCGTCCCAGCACCATGCCGGGACGTTGACACAGCCAGTGCGATCGTCGCAGTGGTCGGTAGTGCACAAATCACCGTCACCGCAATCGAGTTCTTGGCAGACGATGCAGACCCCGTCATAGCAGAGACCGGTGTG
The DNA here is from genome assembly GCA_013002645.1 of Myxococcales bacterium. GTDB lineage: Bacteria > Myxococcota_A > Polyangia > Polyangiales > Houyiibacteriaceae > SG8-38. The sequence goes on along the minus strand of JABDJF010000151.1, from coordinate 1,259 downwards.
ACTCTTGCCCATGCACGTGTCCCCATCCGGAAGCCGCAAGTAGTCGCAGGCGCCCGTTTCATAATCGCAATCAATCGTGCAGCTGTTCCCGTCATCCTCACAATCCGCGCATAGGTTCTCTCTGCAGACGCCGCTAACGCAGATATTTCCGCTCCCGCACGGCGTACCATCAGGCACCCGCGGATGCTCGCACCGATAAGAGATGTCCTCAGGGTCGCAAGAGATTGTTCCGCTTGTATTGTAGGAGTCACAGACGTCTCGGGTGCAGGGGTTGCCGTCATTGCAGTCCCCGCACGGACTTTCGTCCCCGCACCCCACGACGCGGAAGGTCCCCAACGCCAACAGAAACAAGACAAATCCAAACAAGTACCGCATGGCAGCCTCCCGGTCCTCTCACGGGCAACGTGTGTCGCCGGGCTGCACCTGGAAATACGTAATTCTTTACTCGCGCCTACGGCGGCACCTCAAACGCGCAGACAGCGTCGGCGATGTCGTCGGCGGCCTTACAGGGGTAGCTGTCGGCGGGAACCTCGTACCACCATCCCAACGCCTGCTCGCATGACGGCACGTCAGCGACACACGCGAACGCATCGGTCACAGCAGCCTCGCATTCAGCCCCCCTTTTCGCGCTCTCGCCGAGAGCCCCAGCACAAAACTGCGCACAGTCATCGATGATCAGCGGACCGGAGCCGCATTCCGCGTGTTTCGCGCAGAATGATTCGCATACATCCGCATCCCCACCGCCACAGCCAACGAGCACAACAATGCTCAACATCAACGCAAGAACAAAGCCAACTAAGTACCGCATGACAACCTCCGTAGCTCAGTGCGGTTACGGAGATGCATCGGGCGTGCCAGCCAGAAGCCCGGTTTTCTCGGCGATTCCGGTACAATGTCGCGCAGCTCTTGCGTTTGGGGGCGCGGCGGTGCGGCCGGTGCGCGTATCCAACGTAGGTATCGATTGAACGCGTTCATGCCTGTTGATTCCTAGTCCATTCGCTCCAGATCCGCGTCGTCTTGCCCGAAACCTTCGGACGACCTACGTGCTGATAGCTGGGTGGCAATTGTGAGCTAGCTCACTCTCGAACTTGCGGCCCCCCAGTGGCCCGGAGGCTTTGCTTCCTCCGACCGATGATCCCGACGACGGGTCAAACCGAGTTTGTGCCGCTCTATCGGGGAGAGTCCCGTGGGAAAGAAGGAAGCTCGATGGCGCCTGCCCGCAGCGGGCCGCGCTGGGTGCGCCGAGTCGCAGCGGGTAG
>JABDJF010000139.1 GCA_013002645.1 Myxococcales bacterium | reverse complement strand
ATCCCCCACCACATCCGCGGCAGCGGCAGTCCCAGCGGCAGCGGCAGTCCCAGCGGCAGCGGCAGTCCCAGCGGCAGCGGCAGTCCCAGCGGCAGTGGCAGCGACAGTGGCAGCGTCGGTCGTCGGTCGTCGGTGAACGGGAAACGCCTAGGTGTGGCGGAGGGGGAAGGAGACGTTTTCGTAGTATTCGATTCGGGGTTCGCCGGCGGGGCCGTCGAATAGGACGGCTGCGGCGTCGATGCGCGCTTGGACTCGGCCGAGCTTTTGCTGGCGCAACCAGATCGCCGTTGCGCGCCGCACGCGGGCGAGCTTCTTGCCGCTGATCGTCTCGGTGGGAAACACTGGGCGCGCGCTCGAGCGGGAGCGAACTTCGCAAACGACGATCAGTTGGCCTCGCCGGGCGATGACGTCCAGCTCCAATCTGCCGACGCGCACGTTGCGGCCGTAGATTTCGAAACCGCGTTCTTCGAGAAGCGCTGCGACGAGAGCTTCGCCGCGGCGCGCGATGTCGGCTCTACTCGGGGAGCGCGGCAAGCGGGTCGCGGACGCAGTAGCTTCCCCGCAGCCCGTCGCCGCCCGTCTCGAGAACTTCCTCGCAGATGAAGCCGCCGGGGCAGCCGCAGGTCGGGACGCCGCTTTCGGCGGGCGCGCCGCAACGGCACGAGCAGTAGACGCTGCGCTCGACCTGGGTTTCACTGACGCAGGTCGAGGGTTCCCCTTCGACATCTCTTGGACAGGGAGGGTCGTCCTGTTGGAGGTTGTTCGGGTCACCGTCCAGTCCTCGGACGAGGCAGACGCGTGTTGCGCACTGCACCGAGCTCGTCTCCAGATAGGTTTCCGAGGCCAAGAACCCGCCTTCCGGCACCTGTTCCGGCGAGCACGGATCGCCCACGGCGCTGCTAGAGCAGCCCAAGCCCGCCAAACAAAGCAGCGAGATCGCCACAAACCCCTTCAATTCAAGCAATGTTCCACGCATCACGTCCCCCTAAGAAGCCCCCGGTCGCCTACATCATAACGGCAATAATAGATCGGACCCAAACTTCCCCTGCCGCCCGGGGTCAGAAAGGGGTGACGGGGCGCAGACCGCCGCCTCCACCTGAATTTGTCAGCTTCATGAGCAGGATTCCAGTTTCAATTGCAGTCAGCCCACCAAAAGCTCAATGGCGCTATACCTTGACGACCCCTTCGGCTGCTTTCTATGATGGTACCCGAGCGTGCCGGAAGGGGTCGGTTTCGTTCGAATTTTGGGGGTCAGGGGGAAACTTGGAAAACCAAGGTCCCGCGCGAAGGAGCGCATTATGAAGGGGATCCGCTTTTTGGCGGTGCCTGTGCTGGTGTGCGGTCTGGCAATGCCAATGACCGTTGGAGCACAGGACATGAGCTTTGGGCTCGAGGAAACCGGGCAGAGCCGCGCGCCGGTCAAGCTGGGCAAGCCGTCGAAACGGCTCGCCGAAGCGATGAGTGCGTTCGACGCCAAGAAGTACGAAACCGCTGCGATGGGTTTTGAACGGGTGTCGGCGGGTAAGTCCAAGGACGGCCGAGGCAACCGGCAACGGGCGCAGTTCCTCTTGGGACAGTCGCTCTACAAGATGGGCTACTACCAGTCGGCGCTCACCGTGTTCGATGACATCAGCGCGCAAGGGCCGGCGCACATCGACTTTGGAGATACGCTCGAGTGGCTCGGGCTCCTGGCCTCGAAGCTCCCGGAGTCCTCGGGGATCATCGAGAAGGTCGGCCGCTACGGCATCGGCGCACTCGGACAGTTCAAGGACAAGAACCCGGGCCTCTACAACCAGCTTCTCTATTTGATGGGTCGACACCTCTATGCGCAGGCGTCGTTCCGGCAGGCCATCGACGTCTTCCAAGAAGTCGACGTGACGTCGCCGCAGTACAGCTATGCGAAGTTCTTCGAAGGCATTTCGTTCATCCGCATGCGCAAGTCGCGTCCGGCGATTGCGTCGTTTCGCGCGATCCTCGACGCCATCGATGCCGGTGACATCGATGGGGTCGACGAAGACCGCATGCGAAACCTGGCCTGGATCTCGCTGGCCCGCGTCTACTACACCGCCGCGAATCAAGGGAAGGGCGGCCAAATCGACGGCACGCTGCTCGGCCAGTCGGTCGAGTCCTGGACGCGAATCGACCAGTCGAGCGAATACTGGCTCGATTCGCTTT
>JABDJF010000136.1 GCA_013002645.1 Myxococcales bacterium | reverse complement strand
GTACCCGGCCCGCGCAACGGTGTCCTCACTTTGAAGGGCGCCATCAAGAAAGCCGCGGTCCCGCTTCCCGAGCGCCCGGTCGAAGAAAAAGGCTCCGAAGAGGCCCCGGAAGCCGCCGACGAGGCCTAACTGAGCCGTCGCCGCCAGTAGGATCGCCACGGGCGCCGCGCGCGACGCGAGGGCTACCCCGCTCGCTCGGTCTACAAGCTCCAGGAAATCGACCGGCGCGTAGGTCTCTTCAAGAAGGGCCAGCGCGTACTCGATCTCGGAGCAAGCCCCGGTTCTTGGACCCTCTACGCTGCTGAGAAGGTCGGCCCAAGCGGTCGCGTGCTTGGGATAGACCTCGACGACCCGGAGCTCTCGCTGCCGGCCCATGCCGAGATTCGCGTGCTGGACGCTTTCGAGGCCGATCCGCAGAGCCTGGGAGGCCCGTTCGACCTCGTCATCAGCGACATGGCGCCAAAGACGAGCGGTCAGCGCCACGCCGATCAGTTCCGAAGCTACGAGCTCGTGATCCGCGCCCTCCAGCTTGGCAAGGCAGTGTTGAAGCCGGGCGGCAGCTTCGTCGCGAAGATCTTCCAGGGCGCCGAGTTCGAGGAAGCACGCAGCGCGTTGCGCGAAGTGTTTGGCAAAGTTCGGACCATTCGCCCCGACGCAACGCGCGACGAGAGCTACGAGCTGTTCTTGATTGGCCTGGGCTTCGAGCCGCTCAATTCTTGAGCGCCTCGAGTCTGGCGCGAGCCCGATCCGCATACGGCCCGTCCGGGTCGAGCGTCGCAGCGCGCCGCAAGTGGGCCCGTGCCTTGCCGAGCTGGCCCTGTTTCGCCAGGATCGAGCCGTAGGCATACTGAAGCGCGGGATCGCGCTCGTTCTGTCCGACAGCTCGACGCATCGTTTTCTCCGCCGCGTCGAGATCTCCGGATGCGTAATGCGCCAAGGCCAGCTCGGCGAGAAGCTCCGTCGGGGGCGGTTCCCGGGCCTGCCGAAGCGCCGTCTGCAGAACCGGCACCGCCTCTGCTGGCAAACCGGCGCGCCGCAAACCCTCCCCAACCGCAATCGACAGCAAGATGTCGCCGAGGACCATCGAACGGACAGCGCGGAGCTGCACCGCCGCGTCTTCGGGCCGCCCTGCATCGATGAGCATCATGGCCAAATTGATTCGAGGAACCGGATCGTCAGGGAGTCGATCGATGACCGCGAGGTATTCTCGTTCGGCGTCCTCGAGGTTTCCGAGCTCTTCGTAAGAGAGCGCGAGGTTGAACCGGGCGGCGGCCAGCGCAGGGTCGAGAGCGACCGCGCGTTCGAGCATCGCCGTGGCCTCGGTGAGCTTGCCAGCTTCACGCAACAGCACGCCCAGATTGTTGAACGCCTCGGCGAAGTTCGGGTCGAGCGCGATCGCACGACGATAGGCCTTCTCGGCCAGGGCCCAGTCGTTCGTCGCTTCCTGCGAGAGCCCCAAATCGAGCCAAGCCCTGGCATCGTTCGGGTCATCGGCGAGCGCCTTCTCGAAAACACGCTTGGCTTCCGCGACCTTGCCCTCGTTGAGAAGGCTTTCTCCGCGGAGGACATCGGGGCTGGCCGAAGGACGACTGACGACCGCGCGCTTTGGCACTTCGGCCGGGCCGCTTGCAGTCGAGCCACAGCCTCCACAGAGCGCTCCGAAGATTACGGCCCGGAGAAGTCGGGCGCCCGGCGTCTTCACGGAACCTCTGCACGCGCGTGGAGCGCCAAAATGCGATCGTAGAGCACCCGCTGCAGGCGCTTCAAGCGTTCGTAATCGTGGACTTTGTTGCCGTCCGCGTCAGAAACGTAGAACACGTCCGCGACGCTCTGGCCCTCGGTGTTCACCTTCGCGAGCGCGATGGTCAAATCGAGCTGGTGCAGCGTGCGCGCGATCTCGTGCAAGAGCCCAATGCGGTCGCGCGTGAAGACGTCGACGACCGTATATCGAAGGGATGCATTGTTATCGACGCTGATGTGGGTAGGCACGTCAGGACCGCGGCGCACCGACCACGGAGGCGGCGTGCTTTGCCGCGCGATCAAATCTTGGGCCGAGACGCGGTTGGTGACCCGGTGCGCGATGTCTTCTTGGAGCGCCTCGGCAAGCCTCGTGGGTGACGGCGTATTGTCGCCCACTCGGACCCAGAACACGTCGAACACCTCGCCGCCGCTCTCGCGTTGCCG
>JABDJF010000116.1 GCA_013002645.1 Myxococcales bacterium | reverse complement strand
CTTTCCACCGAGTTCATCGCCGACGAAATCGAGATGACGAAGCCGCTCTCGGTGACCATGGCCGAGCGGATCCAAGCCCTCCGCGATTGGGCCAAAGATCGCGCGGTTTTTGCAGGTTGACCGAGGTCAGATAGCGCGGAGCCGGCACACGATCTACATTGATGATCTTAGCTTGCGAGGTTTGCGATGGTTACACGTTCGATTCTTGGTGCGGCGGTTATTGCGGCATTCTCGGGTGCTTGCAGCACCGTCGAAGTCGACAGGGTCTGCGTCGACAATTGTCCGACTGACCGCGGTGTCCAAGTGGAAACCACGTTCGGCCCTGTGGAGGGCTACGAGAATGACGGCGTACTTTCGTACCGAGGCATCCCCTACGCCGCGCCGCCCCTCGACGAGCTTCGCTGGAAGCCTCCGGTCGACCCGGAGCCATGGAGCGAAATGCTTCCCGCGACCGAGAGGCCAAACATCTGCCCCCAGGTCGCATTCGGGGGTCTTCCCCTCCCCGGCTTCATGCCGAGCGAGGACTGCCTTTATCTGAACGTCGACACGCCGAGCGACGGCTTGGGCATTCCCGTCATGGTCTGGATTCACGGCGGAGGGTTCACCTTGGGTGAGGGTTTGCAAGCCGACGGCGGCACGGCGGGCGACCTGATCACGCGCGAAGTGGGTGCGGTCGTGGTGAGCATGAACTACCGCCTCGGCCAGCTTGGGTTCCTCGCGCACGCCGGGCTCACTTCGGAAAGCCCCGAAGGCGCATCGGGGAACTACGGCCTGATGGACCAAACCGCTGCGCTCCAATGGGTGCAGGACAACATCGAGCGCTTCGGCGGCGACCCCGACAATGTCACGGTCTTCGGCGAATCTGCCGGCGCGTTGAGCGTTTGCAGCCATCTCGCCTCGCCGAAGAGCGCTGGCCTATTCGACAGAGCCATCCTCCAGAGCGGTTCGTGCGAGCGGCCCTGGCCGACGCTTTCCGCCGCTGAGACGCAGGGCGACGCGTTTGCCGCGGCGTTGGGGTGCGACACCGAGCAAGATGTCTTGGCGTGCATGCGGGCCAAGCCGGCGGACGACGTCATCGCAGCACTGCCACCAGCTCCGAACTTCGGCCTCAACCCGAGCGAGGGGCCGACGGGAGCCTGGGGCCCGGTGCTGGACGGCTCGTTCTTCACCGAGCAGCCGAGCGAATCGTTCAGCTTGGGCAATTTCAACCAAGTGCCGACGATCCTAGGCTTCACGCGCGAAGAGGCGAGGCTCTTCACGTGGCTCGGCGAGCTCGCAGATCCGCCTCTCGAGGTCACGGCCGACAACTACGAATCGCTGATCGCCTACCTTCTCGGAGGCAACACCGAGCTTGCCGCGCGAGCGGTGGAACAGTACCCGCTGTCGGACTATTCGGAGCCCGTGGTAGCCTTCGCCGCGGTCGCGACCGACACGATCTTTCGCTGCCCGGGCAAGCGCGAAGCCGCGAAGCTGAGCGCGTTCGTCCCGACGTATCTCTATCAGTTCGAGTACCAGGACGGACACTCGCAGCTCGAAGTCGCCTTGCCTTTGATCGGCGGCAGCCTGCCGAGCTACGATTTGGGAGCGTTTCACGCGGCGGATATCCCCTACGTCTTCGGCTACGATCCGCTTCTCGAGATCGATTTGGAGAACTTCTCGACCACGCTCAACGCTTGGGAAGAAGGTACGGCAGACTGGGCGCTTTGGACCGAGGTCCTGAGCGACTTCTGGCGCTTTGCGCTGACCAACAACCCGAACCCGATTGGCGGCCTCCAGTGGCCGACCTACGACGAGGTAACCGACCAGCACATGGTTTACGACACGACCGTGCAGGTAAGCAGCAACGCCGCGGAGAAGTGCGACTTCTGGGTCGGCGAGGACTATCTGGTCAGCGAGCTCCGAGACTGAGGATCCGCGTTCACCCTGCTTCGCCGAGCGTGCGCTGGTTGTAGTCGTGCTCATCGCGCATGCCTTCCATCGTGGTCTTTTCCACGAAGGCTTCGAGCTTTTTGCGGATGAGGGGCACCTTTGCGGTCGCCTCGAACTCGACGTCGTAGGTGCAGCCGCTCCCGTTCGGGGAGATCGTGACGTTGGAATCGATTTCGCCCGGTGTGCCGAGGACATCGATGTGGCTCTTGCAGGTCTTCTTCTCGCCGGCGTCGCGCCACTCGCGGCGCTCGACGATCGTATTGGTGGCGCTGAACAGCTTCTTTGCGAAGGCCGGGAGGTCACTGTCGATTTCGCGCGTCGAGGTGATGATCTTCGTCCCGCCGGACTCCTCGACCTGGATGCGCACGTTCCGCTCGCCGGATGCTTCGCAGCGCCGTTTGATCTGCTCTGGGTCGGTCACGAATCGGTAAACCGTATCGACGTCTTGGCTGTAGTTGATGGTCAGTTTCAGCATTGCTAGCTCCCGTTGCGAACAGCGCAGCGTAACACGGTTGGGGCCAAGATCGAGAGGCTAGGAACCAAACACCAGGTGCAAAATCACTTGCGCGACGGCGAAGTAAACGACGAGCCCCAGGACGTCGACGACCGAAGCAATGAAAGGCGTCGAGGATACGGCAGGATCGAGACCTGCGCGCCGAATCAGCAGTGGAAGGAGCGAGCCGATCATCGTGCTCAGCGTGACGATGGCGAGGATGCTCGCGCCTACGGCGGTGGCGATCGCGATCGGCTCGACGGTTTCGCCCGCGAACCAGCCCCTTGCAAAGCCGATCAAGCCCAGCGCAATCCCGAGCGACAACCCGATCAACAGCTCCCGACCGGCGACCTTCGCCCAATCGCCAGGACGAAGCTCGCCAACCGCCATTGCGCGAATCACCAGCGTCGCGGACTGAGACCCGGCGTTGCCTCCCGATGCGATGATCAACGGAATGAAGAGGACGAGCTCGACCGTCGCGGCCAGAAAATCCTGGTTCTGGCGGATCACCGTCGCCGTGAGCAGCTGCGCGATGAAGAGCAGCACGAGCCAGGAGCCGCGCTTCCATACGAACTCGGCCAAGCCCGTATCGAAATACGAGTCCTCGAGCGGCATGACGCCGCCCATTTTCTGCGCGTCCTCGGTCGCCTCTTCGATCACGACGTCGACGACGTCATCGACCGTGACGACGCCGAGCATCCGGGACAGCCTGTCGACCACGGGAAGCGCGGCCAAGTCGTACCGCGCGATCGCGTCCGCTACTTGCTCCTGGTCGTCGAACGCCGAAACCTTGAAGACGTTCTCGACCATGATCTCGGATAGGGACTGTCCCGGCTCGCTGAGAATCAGGTCGCGAAGGGACACGACCCCGAGGAGCTCTCCGCTCGGCCGGCAGACGTAGATGTAGTAGAGCATCTCCGCCATCTCTTCGCGCCCGAACCGCCGCGCAGCCTCCATCGCCTCCCAGGCTTTCGTATCTGGCGGCAAGGAGGCGAACTCGGTCGTCATCAAGCCGCCGGCCGTTTCGGGCTCGTACTGGACGAGCTCCCGGACTTCTTCGGCAGCCTCGGGCTCGCGCCGCTCGAGGGCAGTGAGCAAGGCGGCGGCATCGTCCTCCTCGAGCTCCTGAAGCAGGTCGACGCGGTCATCGGGGTCCATCTCGCCGAGCAGCTCGACCGCACGGCCTGTGTCGATCGCATTGAACACCAGAACCTGACGGTGCGGGCTCAGGCGCTCGACGACGTCGGCGGCGGTCTCCGTGGGCAGCGCGCGCACGAGCGAGACCGCCTCCTTCGCAGACAGATCCTCGAGCAGCTCTGCGATGTCCTCGGCGTGGAATTCCGAAAGCGCCTCGCGAACGGCCGCGGGGCCGATCGCGATCGCGTCTTGAAGGTCCGGTCCTATCAGAGGCGCCAACCGCATCGCGCCCGATTCTGGCGCATGCAGCCAGCCCCCGCAGCAAAAATCTCGCTTACGCGGCTTCTTGCTTCTTTCGAAAGCGGATGTTGATCAGCTCGACCATCAGGGCGAATGCCATGGCGAAGTAGATGTAGCCCTTGTTGATGTGCTGCCCGAGACCTTCGGCGGTGAGCAAGACGCCGATCAGCAATAGAAACGAAAGGGCTAGGATCTTCATCGACGGGTACCTGTTGACGAAGTCCCCGATCTGCTTGGCGAAGATCAGCATCACCAAAATTGCGATGATGACCGCTGTCACCATCACCTCGATGTCCTCGGCCATGCCGACCGCGGTGATCACCGAGTCGAGCGAGAAGATGATGTCGAGCACCATGATCTGGGCAATGATGCCCGGGAGGCCGTTGAACCAGCCTTTGATGTCCTCTTGGTGCTCGCCTTCCACCTTGTCGTAGATCTCCTGCGCGCTCTTGGCGATTAGGAACAGCCCGCCGCCGAGTAAGATGAGGTCGCGGCCAGAGAAAGAATGCCCGAAGACTTCGAACAGCGGCTGGGTCAGCTGCATCACCCAGTTGATCGTCATCAGCAGAGCGATCCGCGTGACCATCGCTCCGAGCAGACCGAGCCGATAAGCCAGCCCCTGTTTCTCGACGGGCAAACGGGAAGCCAGGATCGCGATGAACACGATGTTGTCGATCCCAAGAACGATCTCGAGGAGCGTCAGCGTGAGCAGCGCGACCCAGGCATCAGGATTGGAGAGGAGCTCGATCATTCGCGAGGCTTCTATTAGCGTGACTCGGCCGTCCGCTGCAAACCCCCCTTGGCAAGTCGCGTGCGTCGGGGTACCTCGGACCTCATGAGACACCGATTTGCGACGATCGCGGCGCACGCCGGAAGGGTCAGTGACCAAGCCGGACAGCCGGTCACTTCCCCGATTTCTCTTTCCACGACCTTCCTGCAGCGCCGCCCCGGAGAGCAGGAAGAGCACGGGTACAGCCGCGTCAGCAATCCGAGCCGCGACGCCCTCGAAGACAGCCTTGCGGCGCTCGAAGGCGGATCGAGCGCGTCCGTGTTTTCGTCGGGCTGCGCCGCCATGCACGCGGCCCTCCAGCTCCTGCGCGCGGGCGACCAGCTCGTCGCCTGTGGCGACATCTATGGGGGAACCTATCGGCTGATCGAGCAGCTGGTGAAGCCGTTGGGGGTCGACGTTGCCTGGGTCGACATGTGCGACCTGGCCGCGGTGGACGCTGTGATCGGCGAGCGGAGCAAGATGGTCTGGATCGAAACGCCGACCAACCCTCTACTCCGGGTGTTCGACATCGCGGCCTTGTCCGGCCTGGCCCGGGCGCACGGTGCGTGGACGGTCGTGGACAGTACGTTCGCGACGCCGATGCTTCAGCGGCCGCTCGAGATGGGAGCCGACTTGGTCGTGCACTCGATGTCGAAATACCTGAACGGGCACAGCGACGTGGTCGCCGGTGTCGTGATCAGCCAGCGCGACGACCTTGCCGAGCGGCTTCGCTTCATTCAGCGTGCCGGGGGCGCCGTTCCGTCGCCGTTCGACTGCTATCTCGTGGCGCGGGGGGTCAAGACGCTCCCAATTCGGATGGCGCGGCATTGTGAAAATGCCCAAGCGCTCGCCGAATGGCTGCGCACGCAGGACGGCGTAGCTGCTGTCCATTACCCAGGGCTCTCAGACCATCCTGCCCATGCGCTAGCTGCCAAGCAGATGAGCAGCTTCGGCGGGATGGTGTCGTTCGAGCTGGCGGGCGGCGCCCGGCGCGCGGGGATGGTCCTCGAGCGCGTCCGACTGTTTTCGCTTGCCGAGAGTCTCGGAGGAGTCGAGTCGCTCATCGGGCAACCGGCCCTGATGAGCCATGCATCGATGCCCAAAGGCGTTCGGGAATCCCAGGGCATTCGGGACGGATTGATCCGGCTTTCGGTGGGGCTCGAAGACATCGAGGACCTTCGGGAGGACCTCGAGCAGGCCCTTCTCGCCCCATAGTTGCGAGGCTTTGGTCGGCTGGCTAACCTGATGACGTGGGGTTTGGAATGAACACCGGCCGACTTGGGGGGCTCTTATTGCCGTTGTTGGCGCTTTCGTGCGCCCAGGATGGCGGCGCCGTGCTCGTGGACGCGCAGTGGAACCTGACCTGTCCAGTGGATACTGAAGTGGGCTGCGGGTCGTTGGCCACGGAAACCTGTCTAGGCAGCGTCGGTCAACGAACGATTTTGGGCGGGCACGGCGAGCTGGCGTGCACCGGCGACGCCATTTTGGCCTTTTGCGAATCGGTGGACCGAGCGGATGGCACGAGAAACGTTTCGCTCGAGGTGAACGTCGACCGCGGCAGCCGGAGCTTTCCAAAGTTTGCATTCGAGCTCGAGGCTCGGATCAACGCGGCGGATGACTCCGTGGAAACCTGCAATGTCACGATCACCGAGGACGAGGTTCCTTACGACGTTGGCGATTGCGGAGAAGCACCGCCTTCGATGGAACAGCCTTGTCAGCTTTCGAGCATCTCCACCGGCAACGGCGGGGTTAGCTTCGCAATCGAGTGCAAGTCCTTGCTGAGCAGCGTGACGGGCACGACTTCCGGCTTCGACGTGGGCGCCCTGGGCGGCGGCGCGACGACGATTCAGTTCGCCAACTGCAGAAGCTTCTAGAGCGATTTCTGCGAGTGCTCGTTGCCGTCGAAACGCAGTGCGGTCGGCTTGTCGTCCACGATGGTGTGAATCTCGACGGGGCGCGTCCAGATACGGGATAGCGCTTTCACGACTTCCCTGGCCCAGTCCAAGCGTAGGTCGGCCCCCTGATGGCGGTGCTCGAGAAGGAGCTCGGATCGGTTCTGGTGGTTTGCGTCGACGACGGAGATGATCGGGTTACCGGCGTTGGTCAGGCTCGTCAGTAGCTGGCTCTTGACGTCTTGAAACGTACGGCTTTCGATCTCCCAGCGATCGTTGCGCTGATTGTAGCCAAAAGAGTAGAGCTTTTGATCGGCGACGAAGTCCTCGGTCAGGTACTCGTCGATGAAGGTCACGTCATTGTACAGGGAGCGCACTTCGAAGATCTTCTCTCGGCCGAGACCGGTCCGGCGGTCCCAGTGGCGGCGAAGCCCCCAGTCATCGCAGTCGTCCCATTCTTTGCCGAACTGCCCTTTGTTCCATCGGTCCTCGATGTGACGAAAGAGCTCGATGCCGAGCTTGTACGGGTTCAGCTGGCCCGGCGTGGTTGCCAAGACGCTGGCACAGCGGTCGGCGTAGTCGACGATCTCGCTAGCGTCGCAGATGTTCTCCGTCATGAGCCGGCTGTGCCAGTAGCTCGCCCAGCCCTCGTTCATGATCTTGGTCTGCATCTGCGGCAGGAAGTAATAGGCTTCCGCGCGAATCACCGCGAGACATTCGCGCTCCCATCGCTGCAAAGGAGCGTTGTCGAGCAGGAAGCCGAGCACGTCCCGCTCCGGCTCCGCCGGAAATCGCTGCGCCTGCGCCGCCTCGTCGACCAGCTTCTGCTTCTGTGATTCGACGAACTCCTCGGGGTTGATGAACGACTCCATGTACTCGCGGTCGACACGGAGGAGTGGAACCTCAGGCGTTTCAGGCGGCTCGTCCTCCTCCGAGGTGCTCGGCGAGCTCTCTTTCGGCAAGAAAGGCTTCTGTGGGTCAATCAGGTTTTCGAGGCTCAAGCAGGCGTCGATGAACTGCTCCACACTCTCGATACCGATTCGGTTGGCCCACTTCCGGACGATCGCCCCATGATTGGCCATCGCGTCGATCCACTTGCGAAGGTCGGCGCCGCTTTTTGGGTCGCGCCCCTGGCTCGTCATGCGAAAGCAGAAGTTGTTTTTGAAGAAGTCGACGTGCGCGTACACGTGCGCCATCACGAGCTTCTGGTCGACGATGCTGTTGCCTTCGAGCAGATAGGCGATCGATGGGTTGTTGTTGATGACGAGCTCGTAGATCTTCGAGAGGCCATATTCGTGGCTCTTGCTCAAGCGCTCGTACTCCATCCCCCAGCGCCAATGCGGATAGCGGGTTGGGAAACCGCCGTACGCGGCGACTTCGTTCATCTGGTCGTAACTCAGAACTTCGAAAATCGTCGGAAAGAAATCCAAGCCCACGTCTTGCGCGAACTCTTCAATTCGTCGCTGCTCGTCGCGGAGGTAGTTCGGAAGGGCGGTTTTCAGAGCGAATTGGGCCACCCGCTACTTGCCCTTTCCCAGAAACTCTCGAATCGATTCGACGATCGCGTCGCGGTCGTTGATTTCGCTCGTGATTAGCTGTTCATCGCCAGCGAAGTGTTCTTTGAGGTCCTTGATGAATTGCCCCGAGCCATAGGGGCTGTCGACCTGGCCGTAGCAAAAGACGTTGGAAGCCGGGAGCAATAGCTTTTTCAGGATGTCGACACAGAGCAAGGTGTCGTCAACGCTCCAGTTGTCTCCATCCGAAAAATGGAACGGATAGATGTTCCACTCCGAGGATGGGTAGTCTCGTTCGACGATCTCGGCGGCAAGCCGATATGCCGAGGAGATCATCGTTCCGCCCGACTCCCGGGTGCGGAAGAAGGTGTCACGGTCGACTTCGCGCGCGGCCGCGTCGTGAATGATGAACCGAGTCTCGATGCCTTTGTATTGCTTGCGCAACCAGGTATCGATCCAGAACGATTCGATGCGCACGATCTCTTTCTGCTCATCGCCCATCGAGCCGGACACGTCCATCATGTAAATGATGACCGCGTTCGCAACGGGCTCTTGCTCGGTTTTCCAGGACTTGTACCGCATGTCTTCGCGGGTCGGAATGATCACCGGGTGCTTTGGATCGTAGGTGCCCAGCGCGATTTGGCGACGTAGCGCGCTTCGAAACGTTCGCTTGAAGTGACGCAGAGAGTTCGGCCCGACGTTGCGAACACCGATGTAGCGATCTTTCTTGTCGACGATCGCGTTCTTGCCCTTGTTCTCGATGTTGGGGAGCGCGAGCTCTTCGCCGAGAATGTCCGCCAGCTCGTCGAGCGTGAGCTCTACTTCGAGTGGATGATCGCCAGCTTGATCTCCCGCTTGCTTGCCGTCCCCATCGCCCTCTTGCGGGCTTCCGGACAATGGATCGCCGGGGTCCCCATCACCTTGCGCGACACCGCCTTGCTGTTTATCGCCGAAACGCAGCTTGGGGATATCGATGTGCGGAATGGGGATCGAGACGATGTCCTTCCCTTGCCGGCCGAGCAGCTCTCCCTTCGAAATATACTTGCGGAGGTTCTGTCGAATCCGACCGCGAACGATGTTCCGGAACCTGGAATGATCCTGGTCGATGCGCAGCGACACCCGTTACTCCTTCACGTCGCCCCTTGCGAAAATACTGGCGACGTAGGCGAGCACGTCCGTCGCAGACGCCTCGTTGTACCCATAGTACTTGATGAGCCGATTCTTGATGATGTCGATCTTGTCTTGTGTCTCTTTGTCGATGACGTTCGATACGAAGCTCGATAGCTTGATCGAGTCTTTTTGGTCTTCGAAGAGCTTCATCTCGAGTGCACGCCGCAGGCGGTCGTTGGTCTCGTAGGTGAACTTCTTGCCCTCGAGCGCCAAGTGGCCGATGAAGTTCATGATCTCACGACGGAAATCGTCCTTGCGAGGTTCGGTGATGTCGATTTTCTCTTCGATCGAGCGCATCAGGCGTTCGTCCGGCTCTTCGTCCTTGCCGGTGTATTTGTTCTTCACTTTCTGCTT
>JABDJF010000109.1 GCA_013002645.1 Myxococcales bacterium | reverse complement strand
GAACGCGAGTACGCGTATGATCGCGAAAGCAACGTCGGCAGACTAGCCAAGGTGCACGACGTCGCGGAAGAGTCGGGCTGGGTTGTCGTTTCGATGAAGAACGATTGGAGACGAGTTTTCCCTGAGGAAGGGTTCAAATGAAGATGAGCTCCACTGCGTTGGCCGGTTTTCTGAAGTTGGTCTACCGACCGCTTGTCCGGCGAGCTGCCCGTCAGATTCTTCAGGGTCGAGCGCTCGACGAAGACCGTCCCGAGCTTGGCCGGTGGCTTCCCGACGACGCGAATGCTTTTGTCAAGGCCACCTGGTCGCGTGTCGACGAGCTACTCCCCGATGCGCGCCTCGACGACCTGCCGACCCTAGGCAATCAGCACAACGTATTCCTCGCCGTCGTGACGACCGCCGCCTACCAGACGCTGCTCGATCGCGGCGTTGGGGCGGACTACGCCGCGACCCTGGTGGGCGACGTGGGATGGAAGCTCTACGTCTGGATGTTGAACGTAGCCGCGTTTCCCTTCCGCATCACAACACGCGATCCCTACAAGCGGATGGAGCGAACCCTCAAGGCGCTCTTGGTCTTCCCGTTCTCCGCGCCGGGCGCACCCGGTTACGAGGTCGAGGCTTGGGCCGAAGGAGAGGAGTTCTTCACGCACTGGACACACTGCCCACCCCACACGTTTGTGCGCGAGCTAGTGGAGGAGCGCGGCGATCGAGGCGAGCTCGTTGCTTTCTCGCGTTCGTGGTGCCTCTACGATTGGCCGGCGGCGGATCTCTTGGCCGGCGACGGCAACAGGGGCCACTATGCGCGTCCCCACACGATGTCCCAAGGCGACGCCGTTTGCGATATGTGCTGGCGCGGCAGCGCTCGCGAGGCTGGTCTAGACGACGTTGAGCCTGGAGAATCCGGTGCGCGCCCCTGATGGTAGGCATCCAACTCGGCGGAACGCTGACCAAAGCGAGATCGCACCACTGCACGACCAGATGCCCTTGAAGATCGGCGTGATGGGAGGAGCCGGAAAGGACATCCTCCGAGAGCATCTGGACAAAGCCGCCAACCTTGGCCAGGCCATCGCGGAAGCCGACTGCATCGTCATCATCGGCGCCTGTCCAGGCTTGCCACTAGCGGCATCGTCGAGGACATCCTCGTGGCTTGTAGCAAGGACACCGGTGCTCGTGTCCTCTACGATGACGATCCGGGCCACTCAATAGAACGGCTGCTGCAAATTTATCGAGTCGAGCACTTTCGTCCTCCCTCAGTGTCTTGTCGAGGACTCAGCGAGGCGCAGACAACACCCACGGACGGTAGTCAGCACGATGTCATTTGCGGGATGTGGGTGGCACCTGGTGAAGCGTCGGCGCGGCGAACAACAGCTAGTCGGCGATACGTCTCTTGTTCGCTCCGCTGTGCGGCGCGCTTCGACGCGGCTGACGAAAAGACGATTCTAGCCCTCGCTCGATCCCGTCGCGGGTACGCATGATCAACCCTCGGCCGGCGTGTTTCGCAGGTGCGCCGCCCACCAAGCTTCGGCGCGTTCTGGCGTCCACGGAGACTCCACCACAATCGCGCGCAGCCGCTCTGCCAAACTCATTGCAGTCTGCGGGCGCTTTGCTGGATCTTTGGCCAGACAATCGAGTACGCACTCGTCGAGCTCAGGCGGAATCGACTGCTCTGATGCGGACGACGGCGGCGATGGCGGCGATGTGGCGTGGGCGGCGGCCATGGCAATCGGCGTCGGGGCATCGAAAACGAGCTTGCCTGTCAACAGCCAATAGGCGACGCAGCCCAATGCGTAGATGTCCGCCCGTCCGTCGACGTCGCACTCACCCACACACTCCGCCGTCACGACTTCTGGGGGTAAGAACGCCAAGGTCCCAGACATGTTCAAAGGAGTTGTCGGCTCCTCGCGGTCGCATCCGATCGCGCGAACGAGGCCGAAGTCGACGACTCTGGCAAAATCGCCCTGCCCCGTGCGTCGGGTCACAAAGATGTTGGCGGGCTTGATGTCCCGGTGGACCCGTTGGTGACTGTGAGCTTCGTGCAATACGTCGCAGGTTTGCTCTAGCAGGCAGATTGTCCGGCTCGGTTCTTGTGGCCCAAACCGTTCGACGAGGCTTTGAAGGTCGACTCCATGCAAGAGCTCCATCGCGAGAAACAGAGTGCCATCATCCGCGGTCCCGAAGTCGTAGATCTCCACCGCATGCGGACATCGTAGAGCCGCCGCCGAGCGGGCTTCGAGCTTGAAGCGCTCGCGCATCAACTCGCTGGCAGCGTCCTCGGTTCGCAAAATTTTCACGGCCGCATCGCGCCCAAGCAACCGATGCTTCGCCCGCCATACTTCAGCCGATCCGCCCTCCCCGATGCGCTCGATGAGGTCATAGCCGGGTATTGCGACCGCTCGCTTCCGAATGGCAAAGTCACCGACCATTACATTTCTACTTTCGAGCTGCGTTCGAAAAGGTCCCGACAATTTTCTGAACAGAAGTAGTAGGTACTGCCTTCGCGGGTGACCTGGGCGCGCGCTCTCCTCGGGTTGATGACCATCGCGCATACCGGGTCAAAGCGAAGGTTCAAAACACGCTCGCCGGTCGTCGGCCCGGCCGGCGCAGAGTCGAGCGAGCGACTCAGTTCGGGTAGAGCGGCTTCCGCTGCCCGGCGCCCCGCGTCGA
Organism: Myxococcales bacterium; assembly: GCA_013002645.1. Taxonomy (GTDB): domain Bacteria; phylum Myxococcota_A; class Polyangia; order Polyangiales; family Houyiibacteriaceae; genus SG8-38. Next base: position 315 of record JABDJF010000109.1, on the reverse strand, counting down.
TCGCGCCCTCCAGTTGGTGAAAATCCCTGAGGCCCATGTCCCCAAGCTCTGGTTCGATCAGCAGCTCCGGTCCCGTCATGGCGACTGCTAACGTGGTCTGTCGCTCGAGCATGATTTCGACTGCGCGGAAAAGAAGCTCTACCGTGATCTTGGCAGTCGCTGGATTGGGGATCATCGCTCCGACTCGAGACAGCAGCGTGTTGACTCGCCAGTTCAATTGGGGAATTCGACGCTTGCCTACGGCACCGACTTTGACCGCGACCACGACTTCAGCGTCGTTCATCCACGCGACGTCCACCGGAAGCACGTTCACGA
>JABDJF010000086.1 GCA_013002645.1 Myxococcales bacterium | reverse complement strand
GCGCCCAACGACGACTTCCAACCATCCAACGTGATGTTCAGCATGGTCCCAGCCGTCGAAGGCCGACGGCTGAACAAGCGCGCTCGGCGTGATGCGCAGTCCGCGCGGGCTTTGCAGGATCTCGGGGCCTGGCTCAGCGCCGTGGTAGGGTCCGGCGATGAGCGCATCGGATCCGCTCGAGCAGCAGATCGACGCCTTCGCGCAGTACCTGGCGGATGAGCGGAGGAGCTCGGCGCGCACCGTCGAGACTTACATCCGAGACCTGCGGAGTTTTCGCGACTTCGTCCGCGAGCAGGGGTTGCCTCTCGATGCGCGCGAGCTCGACATCGTGGCGCTCAGGGGGTTTCTCGGCAGCTTGTTCCGGACCAATCAGGCGAGCACGATGAAGAAGAAGGTGAGCGCGATTCGTTCGTTCTTCAAGTTTCTCTTGAAGCGTCATCTCATCGATGAGAATCCGGCGTCGGGGCTGCGCTCGCCGAAGGTGGCCAAGTCGTTGCCGCGTTTTCTCACGGTCGACCAAGCGTTTCGTGTGATGGACGCGCCTCCGAAAGAAGAGAGGCGCGCCAAGCCGCTCATGGTGCGCGACCAGGCCCTGCTCGAGACGCTGTACGGCACGGGCGTGCGCGTCGGTGAGCTCGCGGGGATGAACCTGGACCATTGCGATTTCAGCGAATCGTCGGTGCGGGTGCTGGGCAAAGGTGGCAAGGAGCGAATCGTCCCGCTCGGGAAATCTTCGGTCGAAGCGCTGCAGCTCTATTTGCCCGCGCGGCGCAGCCTGCTGGTGAAGGCCAAGGAGGGCGATCCCGATGCGCTTTGGCTTTCGCGCAACGGAAGACGGCTGAGCGTTCGGCAGGTGCAGAATGTCGTTCGGCGCCACGGGACGCTCGGAGCAGGGCGAAACGACCTTCACCCCCATGCGATGCGGCACAGCTGCGCCACGCATCTGCTCGATGCGGGCGCCGACCTTCGCTCGATTCAAGAGCTGCTCGGACACTCGAGCCTGTCGACGACACAACGATACACGCACGTCAGCGTCGATCGTCTGATGGAGGTCTATGACAGCGCTCACCCGCTTGCGAAGGGCAAGACCGGCGAAGGTTGACAGCCCAAAAGGCCGACTTAGGTTGCTCCGACCCAAGATGAATCAGCCTGATCCGCCCGTTTTTCGTTCCACCACCATCGTTGCCGTTCGCAGAGACGGGCAAGCCGCCATGGCCGGCGATGGCCAGGTGTCGCTCGGGCAAACCGTGATGAAAGGCCAGGCCAGGAAGGTGCGGCGCATCGCCGAAGGGAAGGTGGTGGCCGGCTTTGCTGGGGCGACCGCCGATGCGTTCACGCTCCTCGACCGGTTCGAGGCGAAGCTCAAGGAGCATCGGGGCAGCTTGCAGCGCGCCGCGGTAGAGCTCGCGAAGGATTGGCGGACCGATCGGTACCTCCGACGGCTCGAGGCGATGCTGGTCGTGATGAACGCCGAATCGACGCTGTTGATCAGCGGCACGGGCGACGTCATCGAGCCGGACGAGGGTGTCATCGCGATTGGCTCGGGCGGATCGTACGCTTTGGCCGCCGCTCGCGCGCTGATGCGAAACAGCGACTTGCCCGCCGGCGAAATTGCGCGCCGGTCGCTCGAAATCGCATCAGAGATTTGCATCTACACGAACAACGAAATCATCGTCGAGGAGATGGGCGGATGACGCTAGGCAACTTCACCCCGCGCGAAACAGTCGGCGAGCTCGACCGGTACATCATCGGTCAGCACAAGGCCAAGCGCGCAGTGGCCATCGCGCTCCGAAACCGCTGGCGTCGCCAACAAGTGACGAGCGAGCTCCGCGATGAAATCGCGCCGCGCAACATCATCATGATCGGCCCCACCGGTGTGGGTAAGACCGAAATCGCGCGCCGCCTCGCCAAGCTTGCGCGCGCGCCTTTCGTGAAGGTCGAGGCCTCGAAGTTCACCGAGGTCGGCTACGTGGGGCGCGACGTCGAGTCGATGATTCGCGACCTCGTCGAAAACGCGATTCAGATTTGCGAGAAGGAAGCGCTGGAATCCGTGCAGACGCGCGCGCAGGACGCCGCGGAAGAGCGGCTCGCGAAGATGGTACTTGCCGTCCGACGGCCGCCCACTCAGACGCAGCAGCCGGATCCGGCTCCGCAAACCCATCAGTTTGGGCCCTTGAGCTTCCAGGTAACGCCGCAGCAGGCTCAGCAGCCGCAGCCTTTCTACTCGGACAGCGAGGTCAACGACATTCGGCTGCAGCTTCGAAGCGGGCAGCTGGACGACGCGGAGGTCGAGCTCGATGTCACCGACACCAACAACCCCTTCATGACGATCTTCGGGGCTCAGGGCACCGAAGAGGTGAACCTTCAGGACATGATGTCGCAGATGCCGGGCTTCAAAGGGCGGACCAAGCGTCGCCGCATGAAGGTTCCCGATGCGCTGGAGGTCCTTCAGCAGCAAGAAGCCAAGAAGCTCATCGACCACGACAAGGTTCAGCGAGACGCAGTCCAGCGCACCGAGCAGGCCGGCATCGTGTTCTTGGACGAGATTGACAAGGTCGGCTCCGATCGCAGCCACGGCGGCCCCGACGTGTCTAGGGAAGGCGTGCAGCGCGACCTGCTCCCGATCGTCGAAGGCTCGACGGTGAGCACGAAGTACGGCACGGTCAACACCGATCACATCCTGTTCATCGCGGCGGGCGCGTTTCACGTGTCGAAGGTGTCCGACCTGATTCCCGAGCTCCAAGGCCGCTTCCCGATCCGGGTCGAGCTCGACTCGCTCGAGAAAGAAGACTTCATCAAGATCCTCACCGAGCCCAAGAACGCGCTGACCAAGCAGTATCAGGCGCTGATGGCCACCGAGGGCATCGATGTGGTCTTCGACCCCGAGGCAATCGATGCGCTCGCTGGCTACGCCGCCGAGGCGAATCGCCGGGCCGAGAACATCGGCGCGCGGCGTCTCTACACGATCATGGAAGCGCTTCTCGAAGAGCTCTCGTATGATGCATCGGAGCGCGCAGATTCGAAGTACCTCGTGGACGTCGACCGCGTCAAGGCCGCGCTCGATCCGATCCTCGCCGACGAAGACCTGGCACGGTACATTCTCTAGTGCGAGTTGCGTAAGCGGTGCGCCTAGGGCGCTTCGAGGTCGTAGATCTTCCGGATCTCGGCCAGAATGTCTTCGAATGGGATCTCGAGGTCGCGCAGCAGCCCGTTGGCGATGTCGTAGACCCAGCCATGAACGATGGGGTGGCCCGTTTTGAAGTAGGTCTTCTGGACGACGGCAGTTTTGATGACGTTGACGCACTGCTCTCGCACGTTGAGCTCGATGAGGCGCTTGTAGCGCGTGTCCTCGTCCGGGATTGCGTCGAGCTCGTCCTGATGAAGCCGATAGACATCACGAATCTCACGTAGCCAGCCGTTGAGCAGACCGAGATCTGCCGGTTGCATCGCGGCAGCGACTCCCCCGCAGCCGTAGTGCCCGCAGACTACGATGTGGTCGACGTTTAGGTGTCCAACCGCGTATTCGATGACCGACTGCGCATTGATGTCCGTGTTGACGACTAGGTTGGCGACGTTGCGATGGACAAAAATATCACCGGGATCGAGGCCCATGATTTCGTTGGCCGGCACGCGGCTATCCGCGCATCCGATGAACAAGAAATCCGGTTCTTGACCGGTCGCCAGGCGCTTGAAGAAGTCGGGATCTCGTTTGAGGTTCTCCTCGACCCATTTTCGGTTGTTTTCGAAAACCTCTTGATATCGCGTCATCGTTTGCTCACATCTGTGTGTCGTATTGGGGTTCGATCGGGCCCGGGATTGACCCTGGATCTTCCTCGAGCATTTCACGCAGGTCGATCTCGATGCCCCTCGAAATCGTAGTAATCGGTACGTCGTTCGCCGTGCCTTCGAATGGGTTCTCGCTCACCCGTCCGATGCGTTCCATCGTGTGAAACACCCACATGACCAAAACACTAAACGGCACACTCAGCCAGACGAAACTCGAGCCAATGACTGGGTACTTGTCCATGATCTCCATCCCGATCTTGTCGAACTCGAACATCACTCCGAAGGGCAGCAGGAGCACGAAAATCCAGAGAAAGAATGAGTTGAGGGTCGCGTACTGCCGAGGGTAGGGGAAGTTCTTGATACGCTCGGTCTTCCCCTGCAGCGCGAAGAGCTCGATCAAGATGCTTTCCATCTCCATGTGGCGGAAGTCGTCGATCAAGCCACGCGTTCGAAGCTCTCGCAATTCTTTGGACTGAAGTGAGAGGAGCTGCGCGGCCTTGTTCGACTTGGGAAGTACGTACTCGAGGTCTGCCTCCGAAAGATAAGGCGGGAGCTCTTCTTCGAGAGCGTGGTGGCGCTCCACGGGACTGATTACCTCCTCCCACTCCTTGTTGGAGGGATGCTCCATGGCGTGCTCCCACGGCCTTGGTTGCCTCATCGCGTGTCGGAGCGCCGTCAACCAGGCGACGTGACGGTAAATCAGCCGTTTGCGAAGCGCTAGAAGCTGCGCGTCGCTGATCTTCTCCTCGGCGAAATCGTTGGTAATGAAGTCGTTCACCGCGATCCCCCAGGCGCGCGACGTGTTGACTATCCCGCCCCAGATCTTTCTAGCCTCCCAAACACGATCGTAGCTGGCGTTGTTCTGGAAGCTGATGATGAAAGCGACCGCGGTACCGACGACGGCAATGGGAAGCCAAGGCAAGTGCAGCCATCTCTGATCGAGGACTTCATAAATGATGACCGGAACCAGCGCGACGAGGAGCAGCACGAACGTGTCGTGCCGAGTCCACATGGCCATGTCTCGAAGCGAGTAGTTTCTCTTGGTGTACATCTCGGCGCATGACTAGTACCACAATTACAGGGAATTCGCCTCGGAATCGCTGCCAGAGGGAAATCGGGCCTGGCTCGATCGCCAGCCGACAAGACCGAACCGAGTTGCGGTATGCTCGCCGACTCCCATGACCCTTCATCAGCAGCTCACCCAGGAAA
>JABDJF010000082.1 GCA_013002645.1 Myxococcales bacterium | reverse complement strand
GGACTACCACGAAGATCGGCCAGCCTGGTCGAGCGACACTTCTTTTGCGGCCCAGGTGCTTCGCTTGGCGGATGAGCTGACCAGCTCTCGCCGAATCGGCAAAACAGCCATCTGCGGTTCGGGCGGGGGAATCACCGGCATCTACTACGAGATGGGCGTCCTCAAATGTCTCGACGATTGCCTTACGAACTGCGGAGTCAACGACTTCGACATGATGTTCGGTATCAGCGCCGGCGCGGTCGTCACGAGCCTTCTTTCGGTCGGATACACACCGGACGAGCTCATGGCGGCCATCGCAGGCGTCAAGGGCGGACGCGTTCCGCCGTTTTCGCTGAGTCTTCTGCGTCTCTCGCACTTCAATCACGAGGACATGCGCTGGCGGATGTCGATCGCCGCCAAGACCGCGGTTCGCGCGTTCTGGGACACCTTGCGTGGGCGCGGCGGAGACACTGCGGAGGAGCTCTTTCTCGAGTACACGAGCCTGGTCGGCGCGCCATTTCACTCTGCGGAATTCGAAGTAATTCTTCGCCGACTCCTGCAGATTTCCGGCAGCACCAACGATTTCCGGAAGCTTCCACTCGAGCTCTACGTGGGAGCGTCCGATCAAGATGCCCGATCTCACGTCCTCTTCGGGTCCGAAGGCTACGATCACGTGCCGATCAGCAAGGCCGTCCAGGCGTCCCTCAGCGTCAACCCCGCATTTTCCTCGGTGCCGATCGAGGGCCGCTACTACGAGGACGGCGCGATCACCCGAACCTCCAACTTCGTCGAGGCGATCAATCGGAACGCGACGCTGGTCATGACGCTGGATCCGTTTGTTCCGTACGTATCGAAGCTGCCCGGCGTCGCCCATCGCCGTGGGGTTCTCTACAACATCGATCAGGACATCCGAACCATTACGTTCACGCGCTTTGAGCGCGCGCGCAATGCAACCCTTCGCAAGCATCCAGAGGTCAGCTCTTACACCTTTCTCCCGTCGAACACCTTGCGTCGCTTGCTCTCGACGAACCCGATGGACCACCGGCCGTATCTCGAAATCTGGCGCGGCTCCTATCTGTCGGCGCTTCAACGAATCGACCAGCTTTGCCACCGGCTTCGGGGGGACTTGGCCGAGCAGGGAATGCTTCTCGACACTTCTCTTGCGGAGGTCGTCGCCGAGCAGCTGCGTACGACCAGCAGGCTCAGCTTCGAGGATTTCTTTCCGGAGCGACAGGTCGACATCGAGAAACGCCCCTTCATGGCGCCGTCGCAGCTGTCGTTCCCTTCGTCCGCGCCACCAGCGCCGTGAGCCCGAAGTTGGCTCCGGCGTCGCGCATTTTTTTCCGATCGGTTCGCAGGCTGAATCCGTTATCCTCTTCGGCATGGCGCCCCCGCGCATGCGACCTCGGTTCGACTTTCAGCTCCCGGTGGAGCGCGAGCGCTGGCTCGGTGCGCTGAAGGCTCGGCTTCAGAACGATCCGGGCTCGCTGCGTGGTCAGGTTTTTCGGAAACATGCGGTCGTCCTGATGCGTGACGGACAGCGTACGTTCTGGTCACCATATCTCAACCTCGAAGTCGAAGACGAACCGGACGGTTCGGCGATTCGTGGACGCTTTTCGCCGCATCCGAACGTTTGGACGATGTTCATGGGCGTCTACATTTTGTTGGCGATCGCTTCCCTCGGCGCGTTTTCCTACGGCATCGTCCAACTGACACTGGGGCAGTCGCCGTGGGCGTTTTGGATCGTTCCGGCGTCGGTTGCGCTCTTTGGTTTCGTCTACGGGGCGACCTTGATCGGCCAAGGTCTCGGCGCAGAACAGATGTATGTGATGCGCACGTTGGTCGACGGTGCATGCGTCGACGCACTCGACGCGCCAGTCGGGGTTGCAGGCGCCGACACGGAGTGACCGTCTCGACTAGGTGCGACGTTCGCGCTGCATGAACGTAAGATTGAACCTCCCAACTAGTCGCCTGACCGCGCAAATTTTGCGCGCAATCGAAGGTGCCGGTCGGCTCGGCTATTGAAAGCGTTTTTCAGTGACGGTCCTTTGAATTTTTCGCGGCAATTGTGGACACTCGGCACATCCCGCATTGGGTGGAGATTGGTGAGAGGGCCATGCAAATGACTAAGTCTTTGGTTTCGCGTCTCGTGTTGTTTGCGATGTTGTCTTTCGCGCTCGCGGTGATGGGGTGTAGTTCCGACGACGGCGGGCCTGCCGGCAGTGGTGGCACAGCTGGATCAGGCGGTGGCGGGACTGGCGGCGGCATGGGCGGCACT
>JABDJF010000047.1 GCA_013002645.1 Myxococcales bacterium | reverse complement strand
CCGCCCACCTCGCGGCGATCAGCCCGGAGTGGGACCGTCTCATTGGCGTCGGCAAGAACGTCGATTGGCCGCGAACCGGCCGCTTCGTGGGCACCAAGGGCAACGATGGCATGACGAACCAGATCATGTTGGTCGCCGGCGCGTTTGGCTACCTCGACTACAGCTTTGCGGCCAACAACGAAGTCGGCATGGCGATGCTCGAAAACCGGGCCGGCAATTTCATCCGGCCGACGAACACCAGTGCGGAAGCCAGCCTCGGGACGGCCGACATGCCCGACGATTTCCGGCTGTTCATCACCGACCCGGAAGGCGCGGATTCGTATCCAGTCGTCACCTACACCTGGTTGCTGCCGTTGCAGACTTACAAGGATCCCCTCAAGGCGAAGGCGATGGAGATCTTCATCGAGTACGGGCTGAACGAAGGCCAGGATGTCGCGCCGCGTCTCGGGTACGCGCCGCTCCCCCAAGCGGTGCGGGAACGCGTCGCGGCAGCCGCCGACCAGATCAGTCCCGACTACCAGCTGAAGTTGCGGCCGCGGGAGGCGCCGTAGTGGCTTCCGAAGTGCGAACACGGCAGACCTCGCCTCACGAAAAGCGGGTCGATCGCGCGCTGGCTTTGTCCACGCGGGTTGCGGCCGGCCTGGTCTGGCTCTTGCTGGCGGCGATTGTCGCGGCGCTCGTGTACTACGCCTTGCCCGCGATGCAGCAGTTCGGGTTCGGCTTCGTCACCTCGACGACGTGGAACCCCGCAAGCGGTCGCGAGGAATACGGCATCCTGCCGATGATGTACGGCACCTTCATCAGCTCGTTCATCGCGCTTCTTTTCGCCGTGCCGCTCGGCCTAGGCGCGGCGATCTTTTTGAATGAGGACTTTCTACCGGTGCGCTTGCGCGGCGTGCTCATCTTCCTGGTCGAGCTGCTCGCCGCGATCCCCAGTGTGATCTACGGCTTGTGGGGTATCTTCGTGGTGATTCCGCTGATGGAGCCCATGGGCGACTGGCTCCACGCGAACCTCGGTTGGATCCCGCTATTCGGTTCGCCGTCGATTGGGCCGGGCATTCTGCCTGCGTCGATCGTTCTCGCGATCATGATTCTGCCCATCACCACCTCGCTGTCGCAGAGCTCGTTGCTCGCGCTGCCTTCGGACTTGCGCGATGGTGCACTCGGGCTTGGCGCGAGCCGCTGGACGACCATTTTTCGGGTTCTGGTCCCGGCTGCCTTTTCGGGGATTGCAGGGGGCGTGCTGTTGGCGCTCGGGCGGGCGCTCGGTGAAACCATGGCCGTCACGATGCTGATCGGCAACTCCAACCAGTTGAGCTTTTCGTTGCTGGCGCCGGGCAACACCATCGCGTCGCTGCTCGCGAATCAATTCGCCGAGGCCAAGGACCTGCAGGTCAGCGCCCTCATCTACGCGGCATTGGTGCTCGTGATGATGACCTTCGTCGTCAACGCGCTCGGGTTCCGTATCGTCGAATCGGTGCGCAGGAAGAACCGCTGACCATGGCGAATGACAACCACACATCGCTGCACAAATCTTGGCGAAACCCACGCCGTTGGCTCGATGCGGCGATGACGACCGTCGCCGCGAGCTGCCTCGGAGCCGCGCTCGTCCCGCTAGGTGCGCTGCTGGTGTTCGTGACCGTGCGCGGAATCGGCCGGCTGGATTGGGCGTTGTTGACGGAGTTGCCGCCGGCGCCTGGGATGGAGGGCGGCGGCTTGGCGAATGCGCTCCTCGGCACCGTCATGGTCCTGCTGGTTGCCTTGGTGATCTCCGTGCCTTTCGGCGTGCTTGGCGCGCTGTATTTGTCCGAGTTCGACGAGGGGAGTGCCTGGGGCCGGCAGGTTCGGTTCGCGACCAACATCCTGAGCGGCGTGCCGTCGATCATCGCGGGTTTGTTCGTCTTCGGCTTCCTGATTCGCACCGGCCTCACGAACTATTCGGCGCTCGCCGGTGGTGCGGCGCTGTCGGTCGTCATGTTGCCGACGATCGTTCGCACGTCAGAGGAAGCGCTTCAGCTCGTGCCGGACGAGCTGCGCTGGGCGGCGCTCGGAGCGGGCGCGACCCGCTACCGAACGGTGCGCGAGGTCGTCTTGCCGTCGGCGGCACCGGCCATCGTCACCGGCATCACGTTGGCCGTCGCGCGGGCAGCCGGCGAGACGGCGCCGTTGATCTTCACTGCGCTGTTCTCGCCGTTCTGGCCCGAGTCGTTTGGCGAGCCGATCGCCACACTCTCGGTGCTCGTCTACAACTTCGCGTCGGTGCCGTTCGCCGCGCAACAGGACCTGGCCTGGGCCGCGGCGCTCATTCTCATCGGTCTCATCTTCGTCGCTAAGCTGCTGGCCACGCTGGTCGTCGGCCGCCGGAAGCCCTGAAGGACATTCGCATGACCACATTGACCGCGGACGACCTGCAAATCTACTACAGCAACCGCCTGACCGTGCGCGATGTGTCGGTGGACGTGGCGCCGAACGCGATCACCTCGTTCATCGGCCCGTCGGGTTGCGGCAAGAGCTCGGTCCTGCGCTGCTTCAATCGACTCAACGATCTGATCCCGGTCTTTCGGCTCGAAGGGAAGGTGATGTTCGACGGCCAGGACTTGTACGCGCCAGAGATCGACCCGGTCGAAGTACGCCGGCGTGTCGGGATGGTGTTCCAGAAAGCCAATCCGTTTCCGAAATCGATCTTCGACAATGTTGCCTTTGCCGCCAGGGCGACCCGCTACACCGGCAACCTTCAGGAGCTCGTCGAAGATTGCTTGCGACGTGCCGCCCTCTGGGATGAGGTCAAAGACAAGCTCGACGAGAGCGGGCTTTCACTGTCGGGCGGCCAGCGCCAACGGCTGTGCATTGCCCGCGCGCTCGCAGCGGAGCCCGAGGTGCTCTTGATGGACGAGCCATCCTCCGCGCTCGACCCGATTGCCACCCAGAAGATCGAAGAGCTCATGTTCGAGCTCAAGGAGCGGTACACCATCGCGATCGTGACCCACAG
>JABDJF010000028.1 GCA_013002645.1 Myxococcales bacterium | reverse complement strand
GCGTCCGGATCGGGACACCGGACGATGTTTGGCTCGCCGTCCGGCAGCCTTTCCACCTGATCGAGCGTAACCGTCGCAGGGATCTTCGCTTCGATATCCCCGATCTGGGTTACGTAGCCGACGACCTCCCCGCCGAAGGCCTCTGAAAGGAGCTTCTTCGCCACGGCGCCCGCCGCCACCCGCGCCACGGTCTCGCGCGCGCTGCTGCGGCCGCCTCCGCGGTAATCACGGCGACCGAACTTCGCATCGAAGGTGTAGTCGGCGTGCCCCGGCCGGTAGACGTCCTTGATGTTGGTGTAATCGCGGGAACGCTGGTCTTTGTTTCGCACGATGATCGCGATGGGTGTTCCCGTCGTCTCGCCCTCGAACACGCCTGAGAGGATCTCCGGGCTGTCCGGCTCCTTGCGTTGCGTGACGATTTTGCTTTGCCCCGGACGGCGGCGCTCGAGGTCCGGTATGAGGTCTTCCTCCGAGAGCGGAAGACCGGGAGGACAGCCGTCGATGATGACCACGTTGGCCGGACCGTGGCTTTCACCGGCCGTGGTCACACGGAAAAGACGGCCGAACGTACTACCAGGCATGCGCGCTCACTTTGGGGAGCCCGCGTACCGGCCGATCGCGCGCCCGACGAAGAACGGACCCATCTGCTGAATGTACTGAGAGGTCTGCACGGTGCCCCGCATCGATTGAACGACGTGCGAAAGCGGATGAAGCGTCGACCCGATCAAGCCAATGAGGAACTCGTTGTCGTTGGTGTCGAGGCCATGACAGGCGAGGCGCACGTCGTGCGCGAGATCCTGGTCGCCGTAGGCACGCCCGATCGTCGCATGCTCTCGGAGGATGCCGCCCTTCTCTCTCCCGTCGAGCTGCTCGAAGGCCCCGGTGCGACGAAGTGGATACCAGACCGCCCAATTCCAATCCGGGTTGAGGACCGTTTGCCTCGGGCGATCGAGCAGCCAGAATTCGAGGTCTTTCTCGTAGCCGCTGCTGTAGGTGCGGCCGATCATCGTGAGCTCGGGGCGCAGCGTCCAATCACGCAAGGGCGCAGCCTCGAACAGGGGACGGACCGAATCGACGAAAAGCGCGGGATCTTCACCGAAGGTCAGGAGAGCCACACCTCGGGGGTCGTTGGCGTCTGCATAGACAACCGCGGGGATATCGGCCTCTTTCAGGGCCGAGAGCAATGCCTCTTGGTTGGCCGCGATCGACGTCCCCGAGGGCACCTGAAACACCAGCAACTGCATGAAGAGCCTGCGATCCATGAATTGAGGCTCGCCCTCCTTGGGGGCGCCCCGCTCGCGCGTGTCGATCGTGGGCGAACCGGCTTGTGCACCGCCGTGCTGTCCGTGCGAATGGGCCATGGGGAGACTCATAGCGCTTTTGCCCCGTCTCTGCACAGAGTAGGCTGGCGGCAGTTCTCATGATGCGCGCGTTCAGGATCCTAGCGGCGATTCTCATTCTCGGGCTTCTCGGCCTGGCCGTGGTGGGCTACTCGCTCAATGAACCGAGGCCCGAGGGCCAGCCAGGGCCGGTGGCCGACGCGCTGGCGCGATCGATGGAGGCGGCCGTCAACAAAGAAGCTTGGGACCGAACCGGCGCCGTCCGCTGGTCGTTCTTCGAGCGACATCACTACGTCTGGGACCGCGATCGCGACCTCGTCGAGCTTCGCTGGGGCGATTCGCGCGCTCTATTCCGGACCGGCGATCGAACGGGCCGGGCTTGGCATTCCGGCTCGGAGCAGACCGGCGACGATGCGACCGAAGCCCTGAGCGCGGCCTACGCATATTGGATCAACGATTCCTTCTGGCTCAACCCTGTCGTGAAATTCTTCGACCCCGGCGTCGAACGCTCATTAGTGAAACTCGACGACGGACGCGATGCCCTGCTCATTCGCTACAGCTCGGGTGGCGTCACGCCGGGCGATGCGTATCTCTGGATCCCTGGCGATGACGGTCTTCCCGAAGCTTGGCGCATGTGGGTTCAGATCATCCCGATCGGAGGCATCGAAACGAGCTGGGAGGGCTGGAAAGAGCTCGCCACCGGCGCGAAGGTCTCCACGCAGCACGAAGGCTGGGGGCGCACGATGACCTTCATCAGCAACGTCGAAGGCAGCGAAAACCTCGAAGGTCTGGGCGTCGACCCCGGCCTGTTCGACCCCTTGCTTCAAGACTGAGGGCGCCGAGTCAGGCTGAAAACGCCAAGCACGACCAGGAGCGCACCGACGATGCTGATCGTGTTCGGGTACTCTCCGAAGAACAGGACCCCCCAGGTG
>JABDJF010000018.1 GCA_013002645.1 Myxococcales bacterium | reverse complement strand
TTGATCTTCCGGCAGGTACTCGACGCTCACTTCGTTCTCGAGCAGCTGCTGGTTGATCTGCTCGCCCATGATGCCAACGGTGACCTTCTCGTTGCGGACACCGCGCTGTCCTTGCGTGCTTTCGTCGGCAGACTTGAGCCAGTAGGTGTACTCGCCGCTGTTGTCTTGTGGACGGATTTTGACCTTCTGAACTTTGCCCGCGGAGACGTCGGTGACGAACTCGCTGAACGGAACGCTCCGAGGCTGCTCCTCGCGCGCGACGAAGTTGAAGATGACGATGCACATCAGAATCACGAGGACCCAGAAGAGCAGTGTTTTTTGGCTTTGTTTCATATGGTAAGGCGGGACCCGAGGCCGAGCTGTCGATTTAGCTGGGAGCCACGAGCCCTAGTTGTCTTTGTGAGGCCGCAGAGCCCGGTTGGCAACCTTCGCCTCGTACGGCGGCCCGAGGGCCGCTCAAGAGCGGTTGCTGCGTGTTCTTCGATGCTCACGATATTCCAACGAAAGCCCGCCGCTTTGCCGACGGACCGACCAATCAGATCCTAGCAGGACCTCTCCCCTACCAGTAAGAAGTCGGCCGATCTCGACCAGGTGGCTGCGGTTTGGGGTGAGCCCGGTTTCCTGGGCGATCCAGCGACGCAGCCACCGAATCCGAATGGGCGCAGCAAGGTCGGCGAGGGCTTCGACAGCAATCGTGCGCGCGCCGCGCGGCGGCACTTCGGGAAGCTGTGCGTCGAGGTAGGCATTGATCTCGGCGGCCTCTTCGCCGATCGCGCTGAGATGTTCGACCAAGCTGAAATCCTCGGCGAGCAGCACGGGCAAGACCTCGTGACGAATGCGAACCCGCTCGAAGTCCCGTTGATGATTGGACGGATCATCGATGAACGACAGACCCCGCTCCAGAACGTACGCGCGAAGCTCGGAACGACGGCAGTCGAGGAGCGGCCGGATCACCCCGTCCGCCCGTCGTGGCTCGATTGCCTCGAGGCCACGAATCCCGGTTCCACGAAGGATTCGGGCAAGCACCGTTTCAGCCTGGTCGTCTTGGCTGTGACCCACGGCAATGCAGGTCGCTCCGTGAGCCCGGGCGAGCTCTTGAAGCGCGGCATAGCGGAGCTCGCGTGCCCGGCCCTGAATTGACGGCCCCTGCGTCGTCACCTCGATCCGTGCGCGGTAGAAGGAAAGGCCGAGGTCGCTTGCGAGGGCCGACACCTGCTCCACCTCGGCCGCAGATTCGGGTCGAAGACCGTGATCGATCGACGCAACGCACAGCGTGATGCCGAGCTCGGTGCGAAGGCGATGGAGCACGTGCAGCAGCGCGGTCGAATCGGGCCCTCCGGAGCACGCCACCAAGACGTGATCGCCACGAGAAACCAAGCCGCGCTCGCGAACCGTACGCCGCACCGTCGAGGTGATCATGAAGGGACGCTAAAACACGCCCGAGGCGAGGGAAAGCCGCAACTCCGTCCGGTCGCTGAGGCCACCCATACGCATGGTTTCGGCGTCTTGCACGGCTCTTCTGGAGAAAGAGAAGCCCGGTGCTGCCACGCGAAGGCCCGAACGGGAGCGTCGAAGGAGCCCGGGTCCGGCTTCGGCGGTCTCGAGGGCTCTTTGCTCCTTCTCGTTTCGAACCCGAATCTGCGGGGTCGGCTCCCAATCATCTTGCCGCTCTTTGCGGACGCCTTTGACGGTCACCAGGATGGCCGGCATCACGCCGGCGAGGCCAACGACCAGCGCCGCAACCGAACCCTTCGAGCGGCCGGGCTTGTCGAGCGCGAAATACCCGGCAAGCGCGCCACCCGTGGCGCCGACGATCGGAAATACCGAAAGGGCCCAGGCCTTGTTGAGGCCGGACACCGAGGGAATGATGAGCCCGAGCTCAGCTCCGACAAGGCCGAGGCCGATCGTGCCTTTCGGCGCGGCTCGAAGGTCCTCGAAGACCACGGTGGAGGCGTCCTGAGCTTCGGCGGCCCTGGGCGTAGCCGAAAGCAAGAACACCGCCAGCAGTGCCAATGCACATCCGATTCGTTGCACGTTCAATTTCCCCACCTGCTCCACTGCGTAGATTACACGGACGCCGAAACAGCCGCAACCACGCGACATTACGTGGGGAATCATTTCCCTTGAATTCACGGGATGGCCGCCCAAGAATCCCGCGATGGAGGAGCGAGACTTTCAATCCCTGCTGGTGCAGCAGGACGGCCACATCGTCACCCTAACGTTCAACAAGCCCGAAAAGAAGAACCCGTTGAGCCAGGAGCTCGTCAACGAGCTGCTCTGGGCTCTGGACGACGCGGAGGCCGCCGAGGAGGTGCGTGTCATCATTCTGACCGGCGCCGGGAACGCGTTTAGCGCTGGCGCCGACCTCAAGGGGATGACCGCGGAGCGTGGAAGGCTCGAAAAGAAAGGTGAGTTCGACGACTTGCTGCTGCGCTTCGATACGATGAAGAAGCCCATCGTCGCGCGCATTCCAGGGTACGTGATGGGTGGCGCGATGGGGATTGTCGCCTGCTCTCACTTCGCCATCGCGTGCGAGAGCGCCATTCTGGGGACACCGGAGATCAAGCGCGGCCTGTTTCCGATGATGATCATGGCGGTGCTCCAGCGGGTCATCCACCCCCGCGAGCTGCTCACAC
>JABDJF010000014.1 GCA_013002645.1 Myxococcales bacterium | reverse complement strand
CGTCCTCGAGCGCGGCTTTGCGGCCCACGTCGGGATTGCCGCCCGCCCCCAGACCACGTGTGAGGTTGGGGCCGAGCTGGATCTTCACCGGAGCGAGGCTCCGATCCAGGGCCTGCGCGTCCGTGTTCGCCGCAATGAACTCCACTCCTTCGAGCCCGCCCTGAATCATCGTGTTGAGCGCGTTGCCGCCGCTGCCGCCGACACCCACGACTTTGATGCGTGCCTGAAGCTCTGCGTCGTCCGCAAACTCGATCGAGATAGCCATCGATTCCTCCTAAAAAACTTCTCTGAACCAGGCCCCGATCTTTCGACCGAATCCGCGGCTCGTAGTCACTTCCACTGTTCGTTCGGGCGCGGACGCTCCTGCCAGTTGGTCCGCTCCGTGCTTCACCAGTCCGACTCCAGTCGCGTACGACGGACTCTTGACGACATCGATCAACCCACCGATGCCCGTGGGTGCCCCGCGGCGCACCGGCAAGCCGAGCACTTCCTCGGCGAGCTCTGGCAAGCCATCGAGGAGCGTCGTTCCACCGGTCACGATGGCTCCCGACGCAAGCATGTCCATGTAGCCAGTCTCGGCGATGACGTGGCGGCATGCGGCGAAGATTTCTTCCACTCGCGGCTCGATGATGTCGCAGAGTACGCGGCGGGGAAGCGAGCGCGACGGCCTGCCGCCGACGGATGGCACTTCGATCGTCTCGTCGTCATCGACCATTCTCGATGCGGCGCAGCCGTACTTGATCTTGATGCGCTCGGCCTCGGCCATTGGCGTGCGAAGCCCAGTGGCGATGTCGTTGGTGAGATTGATGCCGCCGATGGGAATCGAGCTCGTGTGCACGACGGCGCCATCGACGTAGATGATGATGTCGGAGGTTCCGCCGCCGATGTCGATGAGGGCTCCGCCGATCTCCCGCTCGTCGCCGCTCAGCACGGCATGCGCGCTTGCCAGCGGTTGCAGTACGACCTCTTCGACGAACAAGCCGCAGCGCTCCGCGCACTTGATGACGTTGGCCACACAAGTCGATGCCGCGGTGACCATGTGGACCCGTGCCTCGAGACGCACGCCTGCCATTCCGATCGGCTCTTTGATCCCATCCTGATCGTCGACGATGTACTCTTGGGGAAGCACGTGGAGCACCTGGCGGTCTCCGGGTAGCGGCACTGCCTTGGCCTGCTCGAGGACGCGCGTCACGTCTTCGGTCGCAACCTCGCGGTTGGCAATGGCAGCGACACCGTCTTGGTTCATGCCGCGCACGTGGCTTCCGGCGATGCCTGCGTAGACCGTGTTGATCTCGACGCCGGCCATCGTCTCGGCTTGCTCGACCGCGGCACGAATCGCCTGCACGGTCGACTCGATGTTGACGACGACGCCCTTCTTCAAGCCCTTTGAAGGTACGGAGCCTATCCCGATGATGTCTAGGCCTTCTTCTGACTGTTCGGCCACGATCGCGCAGACCTTCGTCGTACCCAGGTCCAACCCAGCAATGATCTCGTTTTCCGCCATCCCTCGCCTCTCACTGACCCATACCGAAACGGGATTTGGCGGGACAACTTTTGTGCAGAAAAAAATGGGGTGAAACGCGCTTTTTCTGCGCCGTGAATTAACCCTTCTTCACCACCAGGCGGCGACCCTCCGGTCAGGGCAGTCGGACGGTGACGCGCTCGGGACTTCGAACGTTGTCGAGGTATACGTAGGAAGGTCTCGTATTCTCCTTGGTAAGCCGCTCGAGGACTTGCCGGAGCCGACGCAGTTTCTGGCGGTGCTGCCCGTTGCCGAGCCGTACGTTCATTCCATCGTCGCCAACGAAAAGCTCGATTCCGTTGGCGCCTTCAAAATGAATTTCTGAGACAGGCTCCCGCTTGGCAAGCCCCGCACCTTCATAGTCGTGAAGAAGCGCCATCGAACGAAGCAGGATGGCTTTGCGGTACTCGAAGTCGTCGTAGAATCGCTCCGATGCGATCCCGGTGATGACCGGTAGGTCGGCAGGGTCATCGACGCCGAGCCGCTTGAAGACTGCACCCTCCTCGCTCACCAGATAGAGCTGATCGAGCGCAACCAACGCGACGGGCTGGCGCTCCACGATTTCGATCCGAACGCGCCCGGGCAGCTTGCGAACGACCTTCGCTTCTCCGACCCAAGGATGCTGAAGCAAGTGTTTTGGGGCGTCTTCGGCCGAAATCTCGAATATGTTTGAGCCAATTTGGAGTCGCGCCGCGCGCCGAACATCGATGTCTTCGAGCTGATGGTTGCCTTGAATGTCGATCTTCCGAATCGCAAAAGCCTCGGCTTCGTGCGCGTAGCGGACCGTCTGCTCGCCAATCCAAATCGCGGCAACCACCAAAAGTCCGCCGAGAGCGACCTGCCCACCGCGACGGAGCCAAGCCCTGTGAGCCAGGAGCCATCCACCCGAGCCGTCCCGAGCCCCCGCCAGCCGTTCGCGCCAGGTCTTCTTGGCTTTGCGGTGCCGCGGCTTCTTTGCGGTTGGTCGCCGCCGATTCTGGCTGCGGTCGCTTGGCCCTGCCATTCGGGCCGGCTTTTCGCGAGCCGTCTTTCTCGCGGCGGCCCGCGGGGCCGATTTCTTCGCAGCCGCCTTTCTCGAGGCCGCCTTCTTGGCGGCCACGTTCTTTCGCGCAGGCCGCTTGGGAGCGGGCTTCTTCGCGGCCGGCTTCCTTGGTATCGACTTCTTGCGCGCCGGCTTCTTCCGGGCATTCGTTGGAGCCCGCCGGCGGTTCATCGGCGAAGCACCTCGATCAGCTCGGGGCCGGTGTGGGTGATGTCGCCCGCCCCCATCGTGATGACCACGTCGCCCGGGCGAATCCGCTCCCCCATCGCATCCGCCAAATCTTTTCGGTCTTCCACCAGGGTCACGTCACGATGGCCGTGCGCACGAATCGCATCGGCGAGTCGAGCGGCATCGGCCCCTTCGATTGGTTTCTCGCCCGCGGCGTAGACGCCGGTCAAGAATAGGACATCGGCCTGGTTGAAGGCCCGGGTGAGGTCATCGAAGAGGTCTCGCGTTCGGGTGTAGCGATGGGGCTGAAAGGCGACGACAATGCGCGATCGATAGGCCTTCCGCGCGGCCTCGAGGGTCACTTCGACCTCGGCCGGGTGGTGACCGTAGTCGTCGACGACGGTGACCCCGCTCTCTTCGCCGACGATGGAAAAACGACGCTGCACTCCTTCGAAGCCGCGCAGCGACGAACGGACTTGATCGTGGTCCACACGCAGCTCGTCGGCGACTGCGATGGTCGCAAGCGCGTTCAGCACATTGTGGATGCCCGGCATCCGAACCTCGAACTGACCCAGGCTTTCGCCGTGATGCTCGACATCGAAGCCCACGGTGAGACCCGAGAAGACGGGATTGCGTGCTCGATAGTCCGAGTGGACCGAGAACCCGTACGTGACGATGCGTTTGTCGATCCTCGGCAAGACGTCCTGCACGTTCGGATGATCGAGACAAGCGACCACCAGGCCATAGAAGGGCACGCGATTGGCGAAGTCGACGAATGCTTCTTTGACGGCCTCGAGGCTGCCGTAGTGGTCGAGGTGCTCCGGATCGATGTTGGTGATGACGGCAATCGAAGGAATCAGATGGTGAAAGGAGCCGTCGGACTCGTCGGCCTCGGCGACGAGTAAGTCTCCGGCGCCTCGGGCCGCCCCCGAGCCGAGCGCGTTGAGCTTGCCGCCAATGATGACCGTCGGGTCGAGCCCTGCCCCTCGCAGCACCGTGGCAACCAAAGATGTGGTCGTCGTTTTGCCATGCGAGCCGGCGATGGCAATGCCGTCCTTGAGCCTCATCAGCTCCCCGAGCATCTCTGCCCGCGGAATGACGGGCACGCCCGCTGCCCGCGCCGCAATCAGCTCTGGATTGTTCGGTGGAACCGCCGACGAGAACACGACCACGTCGGCATCGGTCACCTGCTCTGCCTCGTGGCCGATGTAGATCTTCGCGCCCTTGTCCGCGAGACGCCGCGTGTAGTCGTTTTGCCGGAGGTCGGAACCGGTCACGTCGAAGCCCGAGTCCAGCAGCACTTCGGCAATGCCGCTCATTCCAACACCAGCAACGCCGACGAAGTGGATCGACCGAATTCTACCCCGAAACATGGTCGCTTACTCCCACACGGTTCCGTCGACGACAACCGGGCGGCGCGGGCGATGCGCGGCGGCGCCAAGAGCGACTTCGGGGCCGCCCAGACGAAGCGTCGGCGACATGGCAAGCCCGCTGTAGTGCATGCCCGAAGGCGGATCGATTTCGGGCACCGGGGTGCTCTCCCCCGAGGGGTCCACGCCGCCGATCCAGCCCATCATGTCGTCGACGATGGCCGCCGCGGCGTCCGGCCTTCCGTGCTCTCGAGCCGCGCGTGCCATGGCTTGACGCTTGCCAGGATCGTCCAGAAGGCCCCCGATCAGCGACGCCAATTGGTCGATCTCGAGCTCGGATTCGCGCACACAAATCGACGCGCCCTGCCCTTGGAGGGCCTCGGCGTTCTTAGCTTGGTGGTCGTCGGCTGCAAACGGGAAGGGAATCAAGATGGACGGACGCCCGATGGCACAAAGCTCGGCCAGGGTCGTGGCTCCCGCACGCGCCACGACGAGCGCAGCGCTCGCATAGGCGCGCGCGATCTCGTCGATGAAGGTGACGACTCTCGCTCGAATTCCGAGCTCGCGATAGATCGCCTCGACTTCCTCGCGCATCGCGTCACCTGTTTGGTGCACGACCTCTAGGCTGCGATCGGCAACGCCGGCCAGGGCCAGCGCGCGAGGCAGGTCTTGATTGAGCTTCCGTGCGCCCTGCGACCCGCCGAGGACGAGCACGGTGCGCGCGCGCGACTCGAAGCCTTCGGGGTCGGCCAATGCGAGGCGCGCATGCTCGACGAACTCCTGCCGAACGGGGTTGCCGGTGAGCCGCGACTTGCTCGCTCCGAACACCTCTCCAGTCTGCTCGAAGGCGATGTACGCGCGGTCGACGAAGCGCGCGAGAATCCGATTGGTCATCCCGACGTACGCGTTCTGTTCGAGAAGCGCGGTGGGCCTTCCTGACAGCGAAGCGGCTAGCAGCACTGGACCCGAAGCGTAGCCTCCGACGCCGAGCACCAAGTCGGGCTCGAAATCCTTCATCAGCGCAGCGGCCTCTTTCATGGCCGTTGGAATCCGCGCGAAGCTCTTCAGC
>JABDJF010000001.1 GCA_013002645.1 Myxococcales bacterium | reverse complement strand
GGAACGATGCGTCGCGGAGATGCCAATCCACGTCGTCTTTCCCACGAGGTCGCACCGGACGTTCAAAGAATCGCTCGTCGTCGAAGCGCTGCGCCGTCGACTCGCCGCCTGACTCACTTCGTTTTCGCCGGCCTGCGCAACGGCAAGAAGCTGGCGAGAAGAGTGCTGAGAGCCGAATTGCGCGGGTACCCAACGATATGTCGCCTGGAGGCGAACCTGCAAGGGCGTTTGAACTTGCTATCGGCAACGCTAACACTCAGACATGACACGCAGGCGCCGTAGCGAGTCGAGATGAAGGAGTCGGTCCAAAGCATGAACAAGGTTTTCGCTGCGGTGTGTCTCTGCCTCTTCGCCACGCCGGTGCTCGCCGAAGAGCTTCAAACAGACAAAGTTTACAATTCGGGCGCAACGGTGAGCTCGAAGATGCTCGGGATCTCGATGCAGGTTCCGAAGGGTTGGAAGGGCTCGGTGGCGGGCGAGTTTTTTGTGCTCACGCGCGGAGAGGATTCGCTCGTCGCGATCAGCGCCGAACCTGCGACCCTTGCGGACGCCAGGACCTTTCTGTCGGCGCCACAAGATTTGGGCAATGGCTATTACATGACGCCAACGGGCAGCCCCCTGTCCAAACAAAACAACGTCTCTGTGGATTGCACCATCACGCACGGACTAGCGACTTGGCCCGGCGAAGCGATTGTTCGCGTCGGAACGCACGGGGTGGCGGTTGGCGTGATCTCAACGGCGACCAAAGAGAAATTCGCGGGAGCTCAGAAGGTCGGTCGATCGATGGTGCGCAGTATCAAACTCAAGAAGCCTTTTGTTCCTAAGCCGGGCAAATCATCGGGCCCTTGGGTGAACCAACTAAACGGCAAGATGCTTCGCTCGTACGGCAATCGAGCCAGCTACGACAGCAGCAGCTCGTCGCGCACCAGCATCACATTGTGCAGCGGTGGACAGTTTGCTTGGCACCACTCAGGCAGTGGATTCTCCAACGCAGACACCGTCTCCGTCAGTTACGCTGGCAACAGCCGGTACTACGGAAGATGGTCCGTTGTCGGCTCCAAACTGCACCTCTTCTACAACGACGGTGACAAAGAACAGTACCAACTCTCGACGAATGAGCAGGGGCATTTCCAAATGAACGGCGATCGCTGGCTAAAGGTAAACGGCGACTGCAACTAGCCTGGATCGATGGGGTCAACCCTACAGCGAGATGGTCACGCCGAGGTTCATCGCTGCCTGATCGAGGGCTAGACCCGCCTCTTGCCCTCCGCCTTTGTACTTCCAGCCAGACCGGGCCCATCCGAGCTCGAACATGACCCCTACCTTGCTGGTGACCCACATAATCATTCCTGGAAAGAGGCCGAGGTGGTATCCAGCGCCGTTCTTGTCGACGCCGATCTGTTGGGTCCAGAGGGAGAAACCGACAGGAAGCAGGACGTAGGCTTCGAGGCGGTACTTCTTGATGCTGAAGGGATAGCGGCCCTTGATGAAGGCGCCGACGTCGAAAGCGAACTTGCGCTTGGAGCCGGGAACGTCGAACTTGGCCGACCAAACGCTGAGGCCGCCGCCCGTGGTCAGGTACTTGAGGATGGGATACTCGAAGCGGCCCGCCACGCCTACGGAGACCGAGGCCTTGACCGAAGTGTTGGTGAGCGACTTGCTGCCTTTGAAGTTCCCGCCGAATCCCAAACGGAGATACGTATGGATGCGCATCTTCATATCGACGTCTTCGGACGATTGCATCTTGTCGCCTTCCGCAGCGGATGCGGGCGAGGCGGACATCTACACTGGCACGAGCATGGCCAGCACCAGAACAAGCTTGCACAATCTCACGAAGCACCTCCTTTGGATGAGTCGGCGCGAGTTGAGCACAAATCGGCTGTGAATTCCACCAAGAACAACCAGGTTCGAAACTCCGACCAGGCGGATCCTTCGTGACCGGCGAGCGTGTCGTTACCAGTTCTCTTTGAATGGCCTCACGTCGACTTCAAAAGACCAGGCCGATCTTGGTTGCTTAGCAAGGTGGTAGACCGTCTCAGCGATATCACTCGGCCGAAGGTGCGTGCCTTCCTCGCCGCTTTGCTCGTCTGTTCCGATTCCGCCGTCGATGATGACGAGGGCCACGTGAATGCCCTCGGGCCCCAGCTGCCGCGCGAACGACTGAGCAAGGCTTCGCTGGGCAGCCTTGGCGGACGCAAACGCCGAGGTGAACGGCTTTCCACGGAGGGATGCGGTCGCGCCGGTCACGATGATCGCGCCGCTCCCCTTCTCGCGCATGGGACCCACAACCGCACGTGTGCTCTGCAAGAGCCCGCGAACGTTGATCTGCCAACCCTTTTCGAACTCCTCGTCCGCGACTTCGTCGAACGTTCCGAACTTCCCCGAACCCGCGTTGTAGAGGAGCACATCGACGTCACCCAGATCTTCTCGCACCTGCGCGAACGTCCGCTCGATCGCTCCAGGATCGGTCACGTCGCAGGCGTAAGCTTTGCCGCCTAGCTCGGCCGCAAGGCCGCTCGAATAGTCGGTTGAGCGCGAAAGGAGCGCGACCGCATAGCCTTCGTGCGCGAAGCGCTGGGCAAAAGCACGCCCATTTTTGGGCCCGATTCCGATGATCACACAGACTGGCTTTTCCATGTCGCGATTCTAGGGCACTGCGCGTCTCTGAACAGTGCATCGGATGAAGCTGGCAAGATACCAGTGATTTCGACGTCTGCCGCGCGTGCTTTACCGGTCGAGGGCGTCCTCCATGCGTCGGCTGTAGTCCCAGGAGGCCATCCAGTTCGGCCGGAGTCGCACGATGAGCTCCTCTTCGGCGCGGGCAAGTAGGAACCGTCCGAGGCTGGAGTCGGTCGAGCCGAGGTACCGATCGAGGAGACGCTCGAGGAGCGCGGCGGCTCCGTCCGCATCTAGGTTGGCAGTGGCTTGTCCTCGCACCCCGCGATACGGGGGCGCGTCTGGGGCGATCTCGAACGCACATCGCGCATCCGCTTCCAAGCGCTTCGCGATTCGCGCATCCCGGTGAACCACGGCGAGGATTTCGTCGTCTTCCGCCAAAAACCAAAGCGAAAGCACGATAGGGAAACCCGAATCCGTGTTCGCGGCGAGCCGCATGGGGATGCGCGCTTCCCCGAGGAACTCCTGGACGCGGGACTCCGTCCAGGGGCCTGTGAGTCGAATCGGTGACGGGGCGGAGCTCATAGGTCGAGTCGCTCTCTCGGAAGCAAAAAAACGCGACTGGAAAGGAAAGATACGGCGTTCACAGCTCGATTGCCGACTTTTCTCTCACACACCTTACGTTTCGACCATCGCAGCCCCAGATCCGCTCCTAGGCATGGCGTCCACCCACAACTATTTCGGCCGCTTCCTCGCAATTCTTGCGCTGGCACTGGTCTCTCCGGCCGCCGCCTCCCCCTTCGAGGATTCCCTCGGGCCGGCCCCTCGGGAGGATGATGGCCGCTTCATGAACTTTGCAGGTCCGATGCCGGACGTCAGCACCACGGTGACGCTGCCGTTTTTCCTCCGGCGCATCGCGAGCTCGTTTGCGGAGATCCCGAGCGCGCTCGACAAGGTGCCGAACGATG
>JABDJF010000811.1 GCA_013002645.1 Myxococcales bacterium | reverse complement strand
GGGTTGAGTGGCGGTGACAGGGTCAGTGGCAGTGGCAGTGGCAGTGGCAGTGGCAGAGTCGGGGTCGGGGTCGGGGTCGGGGTCGGGTGTGAGAACTGGTGCGTAGCGAATTGGGCGCCAGCCCTTGAAGCCTGCGCCGACGCGATCGGTGTTGGGTGTGAAGAGGAACGACCCCCGCCAGAAACGCCGGCGGCCGACGGTGCCGTCCGGTTGGGCGTCGGCGCCGATCAGGACTCCGTAGTCGCTGACGCCCTGCGGCTTCCAACGCGCGACGACCAGAACATGGCCGTACGGATCGGCGAAGACGGTGCCCGGTCGCATCGCTCGCCGGTTCGAGCGCAGCGGATAGAGATCGGTTTGATCATCAGTGGGGAGAGTGCGCGGGCTCGACGAATGAACGGTGCCCGCCATCCTGCGAGCGAATCTACGAAATGCGCCGACATCATTGCTGTCCGGAACGGCGTCGAGATTGCTGAACACCGTGGGCTCACAGACCGGCGGGGTGTCTTTTCGGCCCCGCGTACACGCGCGATAGACGAATGGGAGCCGGAGCTTCCACGCGAAGTATGCCCGCAAAAAGTAGGGCAGGTCCGCGCAGTCGGGCTCGAGGTCGAGCCTCGCGTCCTCTCCGACCGAGCGATAGTCGTAAAGCAGGTTGCGATCGCGCTCGCCAATTAGCTCCTGGAGTCGAGACCAGGTGACGTCGTCGCCAATGGGTTCACGAAAAAGCTGTTCGACGAAGGCTGCGAATAGATTCTCGCTGTCTCGCGCCCACGCGCGGCCCGGCTCCCAGGCGGGGCCCGCGGAGCTGCGCTTTGCCGGTGGCGCGGGATATTTTGCAACCGAGATGGACTCGCAGGCACGCAGTAGATCGCCATCGGCGAAGACGGCGGTCCACCGGCCTGCCTCGGGTTGTGGCACCTCGACCCACCGGCTGTGCGGAGGTCCATCGAGAACGTGCTGGGCCGGTGTGACACGGCTGCCGTCCGGCGCGAAGAGAACGAGCGAGGCGAGCCCCGGGTCCCGCTCGCCGGTGACGATGACCCGCAGCGGCCTCGAGGAGTCCGGCCGCTGCGGCGATCGGAAGATCGCCGTTTGCTTCGTGTCGGCGCATCGTCCCTGCGGGAGGGCGACCGGCGCGTTCGGGCGAAGCTCAGCGTTTGCGACCAGCGCGGGCCCGGGCGTCTTGCCCAAAACCGTGAGGCGCGTGATCCGGCTCAAGAAATCACGGCGTGAGCTTCCCTTGCCCAAGGACAGGTCGCTCACCGCCACGCGGTCGACGCGGTTGACCGTCTCCAGATCGAGGCCCTCGCAGGGCGTGACGTATTCGGAGAACGCGTGGATAGCCATCGGCACGCCTTCTTCGCTCGTGCCGAGGTACAGCATGATGTGGCCGGGGAAGTGGAGCAGCACGATGCCGCGGTGTGCAGAGGCTTCGAGGAGCAGCCGCTTCTCGTTGCGGTCGTCGACGCTCGACACGTCGACGCTGAACGTGCCGGCCATCGCTTGCCGCGCGCTGTGGCGCGGCAACTCGATTCCGAAATCGGCAAAGACGTCGAGGAGGAATCGCGAGCAATCGTAGCCGCCATCCTTGCCGCCCCAGCCATACGGTTCACCCGACATGGCGAACGCTGCAGTCAGAAGCTCTCGCCGGGTAAACGCGCGTAGCTCGCGGGCTCGAGCTCTCGACTCGACCGCTTCTCGGTCGATCGCCGAAGAGAGCGCTTCGCTGCGGACCCAGCCGAGCGCGTACGGTGTCCGTGCGAGGTACATGCCGTTCGGCCACCGGGCCAAGAGCTGAATCAGCTCGCCTTCGCGCATGCTGCTACAGCGGTTGCGGTCGAAGTCGGGGTCGATCGGAGCCGTGAAAAGCCCGCCGTCGTATGGGCCGCAGCGGAGCGCCTCTAGCTTTTCGACGACTCGCCACTCGTCCATCTCGTCGATGGACGCCGGGGCATCGAATGGTCCGAGCAGGTCTGCCTCGATCTTTTTCCCTTTGGAATCGAAGAGCTCGTCCGCCTCAATCCTCCCCCTCATGTAGGTCAGGCGTTCCTCGAGCTGCGCCCGCAGTGCGTCTCGATCGACGGGTGCCAGTAGATCCGCCTGTCCGATCGGCTCGCCGCCCCGCGACTCTTGCAGCGCGAGCTGGTGGCGCCGGACCGCCGCTGCGTCCATGAGCGGCTCGTCGAGCGGCCCGTAGACCTCGTTCCGGGCAAGCCAATATTCAAGCGTCTCATGGGCGGGAGACACGTGGGCGAGCGGAGTCTCGACTTTGCGCGTCTCAGGGCACCAGGCAGGCCGTGGCGCCTGCTCAAAATCTGGCCGCCCGTCGTCCGTGCACCCCGACGACGAGAGAACGCAAAGCGTTGCCGCAAGGGACAGGCGAAACGCTATGTGGGAGCCAGCATCCATCGGAGGATTTGGTCTTCGACGGTACCCCCGAACCCGAGTCCAAGGTCCAAGTGCTGCGGGAAGCCGACGTGGCCCCCCCGCTGGGTGACGATCCGCCGCAGACTGGTTGCATTCTGCAGCCAAGGCCGCACGGTGTCGATCGGCACCATCGGGTCCCGTTCGGCTGCGATGAACAGGGTCGGCGTTTCGATGTCTTCGAGCACGTGGCAGGCGCTGGTTCGCGCCCAGTAGTCC
>JABDJF010000792.1 GCA_013002645.1 Myxococcales bacterium | reverse complement strand
GGTCCATTGCGGTGTTGGTAGACGAGGGCCTCGTTCAGACCGCTGCATACTTGGCATCGGTCATCGCTGGGGTGGGCGCGCTCGGCACCACGCTCAACGCCACGTCCGCCCTGATCCACTTTCGACGTTTGATACGGGAGGTGAGGTCGGACTGAGGGAGCCCCGGACACCACCTCTTCTATTGCATCCGAACCCTGAAGCCGGCTAAGCGCCCCCTAACGCGCAACGCGATTGCGGCGGGCATCACCGCAGCTCGATTGATTTTGCTCTTCACATTGCATGCCGTCTCCCCTTACGATGCTCGCTCCATGCTCGTCGCCTAGGCCCGGGTGATTTCGCGGCCGGAAGAATGGAGGAAGCTGATGGACGGTCTTTCGCGGACGACTCTCGGAAGGGCGCGAAGAGCGCCGATCGAAGTGCGGGTTCGAAACGTCCTCGAGCGCCTGCTCGCGCGATTCCCATGGAGCCTTCAGGTCGAGGACTGGTCGGGCCAAACATACCGGCTTGGGGGCAACGAACCGCACTGGAGTGGAGAGGAGCTCCGGGTCACGTTCAACACGCCGGAGGCCGGTACGCGCGTGTTGGCGTACGATGGAATGGGATTGCTCGAGAAGTTCGTCAAAGGCGAAGTCGACCTCGAGGGAAACCTCTACGTCTTGTCGCAAATCGGCAAGTATGCCCGCATGAATACCCAGATGCTGCGCGCGCTTCCCCGCCTGCTTGCGTCCTCGCTCTTCCAAAACCAGGCGCGGAGTCGACTCAATGTCCGGAGTCACTACGACATCCCGCAGGAGGCGCTGGACGTTTACCTCGACCGTGCCTACCTGTCCTACTCGTGCGGGATTCACGACAAGCCGCGCAAGCTCGACCGCGCCGATGCGTTGAGAAAAGGAAACGGTGAGAACGACGATTGGGACTCCCTCGAGAAGTCCCAGTGGCGCAAGTTCCAAGATGCAATCGACTTCATCGCTCCCGCGGCAACCGACAGCCTGCTGGACGTCGGCTGCGGCTACGGCGGGCAACTCGCGGTAGGTCTAGAGCGGCACGAGTTTTCGCGATATGTCGGGTGGACACATTCGCGAAACCAGGTGCAGAAAGGGAGCGCACTTCTCGCCCGGTACGACTCCGACCGATGGGAACTGCGTGAAGGGGACTATCGCGCCGACGATTCAATCTACGATCACATCACGTCGACGGGCATGATAAGTCACGTAGGCCCCCGCGGTCTCGTCCCGTACGTGCGCAACATTCGAAAGCGCATCAAGCAGGGAGGGCGATATCTCCACCACTCGCTCATGCGTCCAAGCAACCGGATCCCGCTCGACTTCTCCGTGGGACCGGCCTTCAACAAACGCTACGTCTGGCCCGGTTTTCATTGGTTCACGTTGGGTCGACACGTGCGGGCGCTCGAGACCAACGGGTTCCGCGTGCTCGGCGCCTGGAATCTTTCCGAGCACTACGCGAAGACCACCATGGCGTGGCATGAGCGCATGATGCAGGGGGCGGACAAGATGCGTCGGCTGCTCGGTGAGCCCACCTTCCGGGCCTGGCAGATCTATCTCGCGGGCAGCACCTCGGGCTTTCAGAACAACGGCTGTGAGGTGCATCGCTTGTACTGCGAGGCTGTCTAATAGCTGGACACGACCAGGGTAGACCCTAAAGCCGGAACGAGGGCGGGTTCGCCTCGGCGCGAGCGCGCTGGCGGGAAGCATCATCGCAAGTAGAAGCCCGGCCCACTTTTTCGCAACTAACCCACGCCGGCTCACTCGTCGGGGCGTTCTACGGAGAGTCGGCCCGCTTCGGATAGATAAGACCGTAGAGGCGAACGAACCAGAGCGGACCGTAGGCGAGGTGGCTCAGAGCCCCGGTGAGCGAAAAGAACGCGTAGAGCTGCGCGAACCACTTCGCGTTCGGCGTTGCCGCGTCGAGGGAGAGCAACCAATACCCGAGCGTGAAGATGGATTGTGAGAAGGTCACACTGGCCCATGCCTTCGCCCAAGAGGTGTGCAACAGCAGGCGACGATCCCTTTGGCTCAGCGGATGGCCATCCAGGATTCCCGACGCGATCTCTAGTGTGCG
>JABDJF010000785.1 GCA_013002645.1 Myxococcales bacterium | reverse complement strand
GCTTCGCGTCTCGGCAGCGGCCTCGACGAAAGAACGCGCGAGTTCGGCGTTGCAGTCGAGCTCGTGCACTGCGCCACGCTTCTCCACGACGATGTCGTTGATGCAGGCGATCGACGGCGTGGCGTGCCTGCCGCGCGCACGCTCTATGGCAACGCAGCTTCGATCTTCGCCGGTGACTGGCTGCTCGTCGATGCGCTTCGTCGCGTTCGCGCGGCTGAGATGCCCGATGTACTGATTCGGCTACTGGACATCATCGACGAAATGATCTTCGCGGAGGCTATTCAGCTCGAGAACCGGGGTCGAATTGATGCGCGCCTACACACGTACATGCAAGTCGTCGAGGGCAAGACGGCCGCGCTCTTCCGCTGGGCGATGTTTGCGGGTGCGCGTGCCGGAGGTCTCGACGCCGAGTCATGCAAGGCGCTCGAGCAGTACGGCCTTCACCTCGGGGTTGCGTTTCAGTTAATCGACGACCATCTCGACTACGCGGGCGATGGCTCCTCGATAGGAAAGTCGCCATTCACCGACCTTCGCGAAGGCAAAATGACGCATCCGGTGATTGTCGCCCTCGAGAGTGATCCGGCGCTTCGCTCCGTTCTCGAGGAGCTGGT
Source organism: Myxococcales bacterium (assembly GCA_013002645.1). GTDB lineage: Bacteria > Myxococcota_A > Polyangia > Polyangiales > Houyiibacteriaceae > SG8-38. The sequence goes on along the minus strand of JABDJF010000785.1, from coordinate 6,336 downwards.
CGTGAGCCCGGTCGGTGAAGTCCCAGAAGCTGCGAAGTCGCAGCTGCTGTCGGCGCTGCATCATACTGGAGCGCTCGAGTCGACGCGCGAACTGGCGATTCGCAAAGCCGAGGACGCCTGCGCGGCCTTGGACGGGCTGCGCGACGGGCGAGCGCGAGAAGCATTGATTACGGTGGCCCGCGCCACCGTTCACCGGGAGTCCTAGGGAGCAACGAGGAAAGAGTCATCGATGTCCAAGCAACCACCAACCGTGACTAGCCGCATCCCGGGGTTCTACCGCGAGCACGTCGAACAGCGGCTGCGAACCATGCTCGATACGGGACTGCTCTCCGAGGATTCGATTCGGCATTTGGAGGATGGCGGGCGCCTCACGCTCGAGGTCGCCGACCGAATGAGCGAAAACGTGATCGGCGTACACGGCCTGCCGCTCGCGATCGCGCTCAACTTCCGTGTGAACAGCAACGACGTTCTCGTGCCGATGTCGGTCGAAGAGCCTTCGGTCGTTGCTGCGGCTTCCAATGCCGCGCGTCAGGTGCGCATGACTGGCGGTTTCTTCGGTGAGGCCACGGCGCCCATCATGACAACGCAAGTTCAGTTCGACGACGTGCCCAACCCCCATGAGGCAAAGCTGCGCGTCGAAGCCCAGCGCGATCTCATTTTCCAGATCGCCGATGAGGCGATCCCCGGCATGGTGAGCCGTGGCGGTGGCTGTCGTGACCTCGATGTTCGCATTCTCGATGAGGATGACGGCATCTTGGTCGTGCACCTCTACGTCGACGTCGGTGATGCGATGGGCGCCAACGTCGTCGACGCCGTTGCCGAAGCGGTCGCTCCGCGCATTCAAGAGCTGACCGGTGGCAGCGTAGGCCTGCGTATCCTGAGCAATCTGCCGCTTCGGCGTCGGATCAAGGTGCACTGCGATGTCAGCGTGGATGCGCTTGGTGGCCCGGAGCTGGCGGACGGCATCGTGAGGGCTAGCCGGTTTGCCGAGCTCGACCCTTTCCGCGCCGTGACACACAACAAAGGCGTGATGAACGGCATCGATGCCGTCGCCCTTGCGATGGGGCAAGACTGGCGGTCGATCGAAGCTGGGGCGCACGCGTTTGCAGCCGTGACCGGCAGCTACAAACCGCTCGTCGTCTGGCGCCGCACCGAGAGCGGCGTGCGCGGGGAGCTCGATATGCCAATGGCTGTCGGCACGGTTGGCGGATCCACGAGGGTCCATCGTGGCGTGCGCGCTGGTTTCGAGCTCATGGGCATTCAGAATGCCGGGGAGTTGGCTGTCGTCATGGGCGCCGCTGGCATGGCATCCAATCTGGCCGCGCTCCGAGCGCTTGCCGGAGAGGGCATCCAGCGTGGGCACATGCGCCTGCACTCGCGCAAACAAGAGGTTCAAGAGAACGCGCGGCTTCAGGCGAAGAAGCTCGAACGGGGTGTTCAGTGACCGAAGTGGTCCATCCTGGCTCGGGCGAAATGTTCGATCAAATCGCCGGTCGCTATGACATGCTCAACCGATTGATGTCGATGGGCATCGATCAGTCGTGGCGCCGCAAGACGGTTGCGGCACTCGACTTGCCGGCGAACGCTCGGGTTCTGGATCTCGCGACGGGCACCGGCGATCTCGCCCTGATGATCGCTCGACTCCACCCTGACGCGCAGGTCCTCGGGAGCGATCCATCGAGCCGGATGCTCGAAGTCGGTGTCGAGAAGGTGGCGCGCGGCGGTGTCGCGGACAGGGTGAAGCTCGAGCTGGGTGACGCGCAGGCGCTTCCCTACGAAACCGACTCGTTCGACGGCTGCTGTATCGCTTTTGGGATTCGCAACGTTCCGGATAGAGACGCCGCGCTTGCGGAGATGGCGCGCGTGACCAGGCCCGGGGGCCGGGTGGTGGTGCTGGAGCTAGGAGAGCCAAGTGTCGGTTGGTTGAGCCCATTCGCCCGCTTCCACGTTCGCAAGGTCATCCCGCGGCTGGGAGGAATGCTGTCGGGCTCACGCGAGTACAAGTATTTGCAGGAGTCGATCGCTGCGTTCCCGGCTGCCGACGCGTTTGCGGAGCAGATGCGTGCCGCCGGCCTCGGCGTCGTCGAAGTCAGGCCGCTCACCTTTGGAGCGTGCAACTTGTTCATCGCCGAGCCGCGCGTCGCCGAGCCTAGAGTCGCAGATCCCCAGGTGACCGCGTCGTGAGGTCGCAGAGCGCCGCGTTTGCCTTCGAAGGCGCACCGAGCAGGGAGGCCTCGCGGGCCTTTCTCGAGGAGGCTCTGCACGGACGCGGCTTGGGCGACCGTCCCCTGATCGTCACGGTTCCCGCGCCTGTCGCGCGGCCGGACGCGCTGCTTCGAGCCTTCCCTAGCGAAGCGAGCATTCTTTGGGACCCACCGCAGAGCGCTGCGTGCGCGGGGCTTGGGGTGGCCACGACGTTAGGGCCCAATGCACCCTCCATCAGCGAGTTCTTCGACCGTACGGAGCACCTCGCTGACGAGGCGAGTCCGGCTCCCCGTGTTTTTGGCGGCGCGTCGTTCGCACCAGGTGCAGCGCGAGACACGCCCTGGGAAGGCTTCGGCGACGGCTTCCTGGTACTACCGACCTGGACCTATCAAGTTCACGAGCGCGCCTGGCTGTCGTTCGCGGTCTGCAATCCCGAGAGCCCGGATGCTCCGCAGGTCGTCGACGTCTTCGATACCATCTGGGACAGCCTCGAACGGCCGATCGGTGTGATCCCTCCGCCGGTTTCGGTACGCCGCATCGATGAAGCCGACCGAGAGACTTGGTCGCGCCAGGTCCATGACATCCGCCGGCAGATCAAAAATGCAGTCGTCGACAAAATCGTCGCCGCGAGGCACTGCGTCGTCGAGCTCGAAACCGGGGCCGGTTCGCTCGATGTTCTGAAACGTCTCGAAGGGCGCTTTCCTGGCTGCACTCGCTTTGCCCTGTGGCGTGGCAACGCGGCGTTCCTCGGTGCAACGCCGGAGCTTCTGATCTCGCGTCGTGGTCATTCGGTATTGAGCGAAGCGCTGGCCGGGTCGACCGCGCACGGCGATGCTGCGCGTATGATGGCGAGCTCCAAAGAGCGGGAAGAGCATCAGTTGGTGGTTCAGGCAATTCTCAGCGCGCTCGAACCGTTCTGCGACTCGCTTCGGTCGGCGCCTGAGCCGAGAGTCCGCGAGCTTCCCAATCTCCTACACATGCAGACGCCCATCGAAGGGCATCTTCGCGAGCCGACCCACGTCCTAGCGCTGGTCCAAGCGCTCCATCCAACGCCGGCGGTTGGCGGTGTTCCGACGCGGGCTGCGATTCAGTGGATTGTGGAACACGAAGCGCTGGCACGCGGTTGGTATAGCGCTCCCGTTGGCTGGACCGATGCCTCCGGCGATGGCGAGTTCGTCGTTGCGCTTCGCTCAGGATTGCTCCGCGACGGAAAGGCCTGGGTCTACGCTGGCGCCGGGATCATGGCCGACTCCGATCCCGATGCCGAGTACGCGGAAACGGAGCTCAAGATGCAGGCGCTTTTAGGAGCGCTCCATGGGGACAGCCGCTGAGTTACAGACCGAGTGGGCGAGGCTGGTCATCGACAGCTTCGTTCAAGCCGGAATTACGGACGCGGTCATCAGTCCGGGGTCGCGCTCCGCGCCCTTCGTCGTCGCCGCCCTCGAAAGCGGAGCCCTTTGCTGCACGAGCGGGCTCGATGAGCGGTCGGCTGCGTATTTCGCATTGGGCCAGGCGCGTCGCACTTTGCGTCCGTCGCTCCTTCTGTGCACGTCTGGGAGCGCACCGGCCAACTATTTTCCGGCAGTCGTCGAGGCGAGCGAAGGCGGAGTACCGGTCATCGTGCTTTCGGCCGATCGGCCTCCCGAGCTGCGTGGCTGCGGGGCAAATCAAACGACCGATCAGATCGGCCTGTACGGAAACAAGGTCCGCTTCTTCGCGGATCTAGGGGAACCGCGCGGCGACACGACGAGCTTGCGTGCCGTCAGGCGTGTGGTTGCTCAAGCCGTGTCCGAAGCCCTGGGCGTGAGACCAGGTCCCGTACACCTAAACGCGCAGGCCCGAAAACCGCTGGAGCCAACCCCGCCAGGCCGCGAGATCGAGGCGAAGGTCGACGCCATCCTGGCCGAGCCGCTCACCCAGATACATCGAGCGCGCCCGCTCGATCCGAAGTTGGTGGAGCACGTTTCTCCTTTGGTGTTGGGTTCCGTGGCAGATGCGTTCGACGCGGCTGCGCGTCCCGCGATTCTTTGTGGTCCTTCCGATTTGCGGAGCGCCATGTTCGTCGACGCGCTCGATCAGCTGGCTGAGCGCACCGGTGCGGTCGTGCTTGCGGAAACGGCGAGCCAGTTTCGCTGTTGGGCGGAGTCTCGAGCGCTTGGCGGGTTCGACACGATCTGGCAAACGGAGGGCGGGAGGTCGATGTGTCTTCCGGATTTCGTCCTGCAACTCGGTGCGAGCCCGATTTCCAGAGGTTGGGAGCAGCTCTGCGACGCCCATCGAATCCGTCGCATCGTCGTACATCCATGGGAGTGGGCAGATCCGAGCTCGACCGCGGAGGCGATCGTTCAGGCAGACATCGGCTCCTTCCTCAGCGCGCTTCGCGGAGTCGACTTCCGTCCATCCCGCCGTGATGAGGACTTCGTTGCTGGCTTTGAATGGGCGGAGTCGGCGGTGTGGGACGAGGTGTCAGTGATACTTGCGCAGGCCGGCGACTCACTCACCCAGGCCGGCGCGGCGCGCGCGTTGCTCGATGCCGTCCCCGACCCCAGCGCCCTCGTCGTGGGCAACAGCCTGTCGATTCGCGACGTCGATCGATGGGTGCCACCTAGCAAGAAGCTACTAGCGGTGTGTTCCCAGCGAGGCGTGAGCGGTATCGACGGAGTCGTATCCGGAGCGGCCGGCGTTGCCTCCTACGTGGACGGAGCGACCACGCTACTGATCGGGGATGTCAGCTTTCTGCACGACCTCAACGGTCTGCAGCTCGCCTCTCAGGTGAGCGGGCCGTTGGTGATCGTGGTGGTCAACAACGGCGGCGGCCGTATCTTCGAGCAGCTGCCCGTCGCGCAGGCCGGCAAGGCAGCGTGGCTGCCCTATTTCACGACGCCGCACGATGCAGACCTCGAGTGTGCCGCGCTGGTCTATGGCTGTGAATTTCATAGCGTCGACACGGTGACCGGTTTCCGTCGGGCGCTCGATTCCGGATACGCACACGAAGGCTGCACCGTTGTCGAGGCGGTGGTGCCGCCGCAGAGCGCGCTGAATCAGGGGCGCGATCTCGTTGCGCGCGTCGAACGGGCGCTGCAGCGCGAGGCGTCTTGATGTGGACACTGCTGCATGGTTTCACGGGGTCGCCCGACAGCTACAGCCGAGTCGTCCGTCACCTCGGCGTCGAGCAGAGTCCCTTCATGCCTGCATTGAGCGGCCACGGCCGCGATTGGCGCAGTAGAGCGGCCGACTCATTCGAAGACGAGGTTTCACGGCTCCTGGCGCTGATGACTGACGTCGAACGCCCGCGGCTCGTTTGTGGGTATTCGCTGGGTGCGCGAGTTGGGTTGGGGATGCTGAGCCGTGCGCCACGCATGTTCGACGGTGCGGTGCTGGTCGGGCTTCATCCCGGACTCGACGTGGCATCCGCCCGAAACGAACGCCGCGCGATCGATGCTGGCCGCGCTCGGCTGCTTCGCGAGGGAGGTCTTGCGACATTCATCGAGGCATGGGAGGCGCTTCCCCTCTTCGCGAGTCAACGAAGTCTCCCCTCGACTCTGCTGGCCGAGCAGCGCGAGCGACGGCTCGCCCACGATCCGGAGGGTTTGGCGCGCTCGCTCGAGGTGCTGGGCCTGGCCGAGATGCCGAACTATCGTGCGTCGTTGGCGGCGCTCGACGCCCCGGTTACGCTCATCACTGGCTCGCTCGACATCAAGTTCTCGAAGATGGCAAAGCAGCTCGCGGACCAAAACGTTCGCGTGCAGTCCAAGCTGGTCGACGGCGTGGGGCACAACCTGTTGCTCGAGGCCCCGTCGTTCGTTGCAGCGGCGATGACGGAAGTCGCGGAGCTGGCGCAGCGATGAGCAAGGTTGCCCCTGGCTCCGTTGGCGCGTGGACCATGGCTGCCCGGCCGGCCACGTTGACCGCGGCTTTGGCGCCCGTCGCGGTCGGCACGGCCTGTGCGTGGCGGGTCGGAGGTTTCCGTTGGGACGCCGCGTTTGCGGCCCTCATTGGCGCCTTCTTGATTCAAATTGCGACGAACTTTGCAAACGACATGTTCGACTTCGAGAAAGGAGCCGACACCGAGGAGCGGCTAGGGCCGACGCGCGCTGCGCAAGCTGGTCTGCTCAGCGTGGCGCAGCTCCG
>JABDJF010000784.1 GCA_013002645.1 Myxococcales bacterium | reverse complement strand
CTACCGAGCCGCGGACGTTGCGCTGGTGACGCCCTTGCGGGACGGAATGAACCTCGTGGCGCACGAATACGCGGCGGCGCGGACGGACGAAGACGGTGCGTTGATCCTGAGCGAGTTCGCCGGCGCCGCAAAGCATCTCGAGGGGGCGTTGCTGGTGAACCCCTACGACGTGGACTCGACCACGGCCACGATTCACCGCGCGCTCAGCATGAAGCCGAGCGAGAAACGAAAGCGCATGCGTTCGATGCGCAGCGAGGTGATGAGGCTCGACGTGCACCTCTGGGCCGACCGCTACCTCGACGCGCTGGAGGGCAAGTGAGTCGCATCGGGGCCCTGGTGGAGCGTCTGTTGGCGCTCGAACCACCTTTGCTCGTCGCCCTCGACGTGGACGGAACCATTTCCCCGATCGTTCGAGACCCGGATTCGGCGCGAATTCCGGTAGCGACGCTTTCGAACCTGGAGGCGCTCGCCCGCAGGCCAGGAATCGAGCTCGCGCTGATCAGCGGTCGCGCCCTGAGCTCACTCGCGCGAATGGAACAGCTCGACGGTATTTGGCGCGCGGTCGAGCACGGTGGCCTGGTCATTGCGCCCGGGCAATCTCCGGCGCCGCGCGAGCTCACGCATGATCGGCGCGAGGCCCTCGATCTCTTTCGACGCTGGGTCGAGACGCACGCCCAGGATGCGTTCATCGAGTACAAGCCTCAGGCGATCGCACTGCACGTCCGTGCCATCGCCTCCAAAGATCCCACGCGCGCGGCGAAGCTGCTCGACGAAGCAGACGAGCTCGCGAAAAAACTCGGCCTGCACCTGCGCCATGGCAAAGGTCTGCGCGAAGCCGAGGCCGTCCGTCACGACAAGGGCAGCGCGCTCGAAGAAATCTTCAAGCGCTCCGACGCGAGCTCGGTATTCTTCGCCGGGGACGATCTCACGGATTTCTCCGCGATCGAATTCGCAGCGCTGCACGGCGTGGGCGCGTTCGTTTGCTCTGACGAACAACGGGAAGATCCGCCGGCTTCCGCCATGCTGCTATCGAGCGTGGACGAGGTCGCCCAGCTGCTCGAGCAGCTGGCGGATCGCAACAGCGGCTGACCGGTGGCGTCCCTACGGTCTCGTGGTAGAGGCCGTAGATGTTGGATCGAGAAGTCGCGGAGACCGCGCGCATCGCGCGGCATGCCGGCGCAATCTTGATGGGTGTCTACGCTACGGACTTCAGCGTTGCCTACAAAGGCAAGGCAGATCCCGTGACGGAGGCAGACACCAGAGCCAATGCATACATCGTCGAAGCGCTCAGGACGGCCTTTCCAGAGGACGGCATCGTCGCAGAGGAAAACGAAGACAACAGCGATGCGCTTCAACCAGGGCGCTGCTGGTACGTAGACCCGCTCGACGGCACCAGGGAATTCGTTGCGCGGAACGGCGAGTTCTCGGTGATGCTCGGCCTGGCGATCGACGGGGTTTCGACGCTTGGCGTCGTCTACCAGCCAGGGACCGACAAGCTCTACTACGGGGTCGTCGGTGACGATGCGGTGCTCGAAGAGCGAGGCGAGCGTCGTCAACTGAGGGTCAGCGAGGTTTCAGAGCCGAGCCAGCTGAAGCTGGTGGTTTCACGATCGCACCGAAACACTGCGGTCGCGGATGTCGTTGCCCAGCTCGGGATTCGCCAAGAGACGGCGAGCGGCTCGGTCGGGCTCAAGGCGGGGCTCATCGCCGAGCAGCTAGCCGACGTCTACGTGCACATCTCGGATCGCTCGAGCGCCTGGGACGCCTGCGGCCCCGAAGCGATTCTGAAGGCGGCAGGTGGGCGCTTCACCGACCTCGAGGGCAATCCATATCACTACGGCGGAACGGACATAAGGAATCGAAAGGGCATCCTGGCCTGTAACGCCGCAGCGTACGACGCGGTGCTCCCGATCGCAGGCGCGGCAGCGCGCTCCATTGGACTCATCGGATAGCGCTCGACGATGGCACCGGTGGATTGGCGAGGAGCATGGAAGGCGGGGAGGACTCCCTGGGACGCAGGCACCTCGCCGCCTGCGCTTCAGCACTTACTCGCACGCGGACGGATTCCCCGAGGCCGCATCCTGGTCCCGGGCTGCGGTACCGGTTATGACCTCGCAACGCTCGCGCGCGCGGATCGAGAGGTCGTCGGGCTCGACCTTTCCGACGAGGCACGTGCCGCATTTCTGCAGACACACGGCGACCTTCCGGGTTCGGTCTCTTACGAAGTTGGCGAGTTCTTCTCTTACGAGCCGGGTGAGGGCTTCGATTTCGTCTGGGACTACACCTTCTTTTGCGCGCTCGACCCCGAGCAGCGCGGGGCCTGGAGCGAGACGATGCGACGCTTGGTGAAGCCCGCCGGCCTGCTCGCTACCCTACTCTTTCCTTTCGAAGATCCGATTTCACCCCGTGAGGGGCCTCCTTGGCCCATCAATACCGACCTGGTTCGAAACCTGCTCGAAGGCAGCTTCGAGGAGCTGGAAGTCGCTGAGATGGAAGAGACCCATCCGGGGCGCGAAGGCCGCGAGCGGCTGGCGCTTTGGGGACGACGCGGGCCCTAGTCTGTGTCGGGAAGAGGAATCGACGACGAGTGCCACTTCACCTCGGAGAAGCCAAGCCGGTAGTCGGCCGTCGCGCCTTCGTCTTGCACGCCAATCCAGACTTGCGTCGTCCCGATGGGAAAGTGCGAGCGAAGCATTGGATCCTTGGTGCCGCTGCGGTTGTCGTTGCAAAGAACAGCCCCGCTGGGCTTGCGAACGACGAGCAGGGTATCGGAGCTCGAGCGAACCAAAATGCGCAGGTTGAAGAACGCCGTGTCGGCAGCGAGCAGGTAGTCCGGGGTCTCGGAGATCCAACCCCTGCACTTGCGGTGAATCGAGCGCGCCGGAATCTCGCCGACGGCGGAGCCGGACACGACGCGGGGATCGGGGCTGAAGCCCGCATGGAGAGGCACCTCGCCGAGGCGGTAAGGCGAGTCGTCGTAGGGGTCGGCGGTTTTCGATTCCGCAGGAGCGCGCGGGGCCTCGCGGGGCTCGCCGCCCACCGTCGCTTCGGTGCAAGCAGCGACCACCAGCAAGGATGCGACGAGGCCGCCGGCGCCAGTCCAGGATTTGCTCGACGCGAACACCGTGCCGCCTTGGTACCCGCTGCACGCGCGGACGGTCAACCGGAGAAGCGAGGCGAAAGAGAAGACAAAAGCGACCGATTCCTGCCGTTGAGGCTTGATTCCCTCGACTACGAGGTATAGACAAGCGCTCGACAGCTCTTGAACAGGACCGATGCCTGGCTGTATCCGAGAGAGTACGTGGCAGACGAAGCGAAATATCGGGTAGGCATGGTCTCGAAGATGACCGGGCTCTCCACCCACACCCTTCGGATGTGGGAGAAGCGCTATGTCGCGGTGCTGCCGAAACGTACCGAGGCGGGAGGCCGGCTTTACACCGATGCAGACGTCGAAAGGCTGCGACTTCTGCACGAGTTGGTCGGAACTGGTCACTCCATTGGCGGGATTGCGAAGCTAGCGGACGCCGATCTCCGAAGTATGGCGGCCTCGTTCACGGCCCAGCCAAGCCAACCGGCGGTGCAGCACCTGCCCGAGCTGCGCAGCCGGGTCATGAACGCGATCGAGCAGCTACGAATGCAAGATGCCGAACAGATGCTCTCGCGCGCAGCCCTGAGCACGGAACCTGGCGAGTTCTTGCAGACAGTCGTTGCCCCTGTCCTCGTCGAAATCGGCGATCGTTGGCGGCGCGGTGAGCTTCGGATCGTGCACGAGCACGCGGGCTCGACGGTCATGCGCGGTCTGCTCTTTTCGCTGATGCGTCTTTATCCATCGAGCGACTCCAGGCGCCGTGCGGTCGTCGCTACGCCAGCGAAAGAGGATCACGAGCTTGGCGCGCTCATGGTGGCGATGTTGGCCGCAATGCACGGCTGGAGCGTGCTCTACCTCGGCCCCGATCTTCCGGCCGAAGAGATCGCATATGCTGTCAACGACACGAAAGCCGACCTTCTCATGGTGTCGATCACCAACCTAAAGCCGGCGGATTCAGAACGAGAGATCGCGGCGATCGAAGCTGGGATACCGAAAAGCGTCAAGGTCTTGGTGGGCGGGCGAGCCGCAAGCGCGCTGCCCGAAAGCCGCGTGCAAATACTAAGAGACCTGGCCGTGCTCGAGGCCGAGCTCAGTCGGTGACATCGGCCGGCGCGTCGGGCGGCAGGCTGTCGCGCGTCGCGCCTTTGATGACCTTCTGCGCCAGGGTCGCGAGACTCCGCGCACCGCTCTTCTTCAACAGCGAGCGAATCTGAGCCTTGACCGTGTTCTCCGCGACGCCGAGGGACTCGGCGAGCTCTTTGCGGGAGAGGCCGTCGACCGAGAGGGTGAGCAGCTCGGTTTCCCGACGCGTGAGCTTGAGCTGTCGTGCCAGGTGCTCGATGCGTTGCCCGATGGCTGCGTCGTCCACGCGCGCCTGAGCAAGCGCCCTTTGGATGAAGGGATTGAGGTTGTCAGCGGATGCCGGCTTGCAGACGTATTCCCCACGCATCGTCTGAACTTTGTTAACTACATCACGATTGAGCTCACCCGTAAGAACCAGCACCGGAAGCTCGCCGTGCATCTGACGAATCTCAGCCAGCAGGTCCAGCCCGTAACCGTCGGGGAGAATCAGGTCGAGCACGACGCCCGTCCACTCCGCCTGAGTCTGAAGCTGTTCCCGTGCCGCGCCCATGCTGTGAACGACCTCGACCGGTCCGTGACGCCCGAAAGTACGAGCGAGGGTCCGAGCCAGCGTCGGCTCGTCCTCCACAATCAAAAACCCACCCGACATGCGCCGTAAGCTACCGCAGTTGACCCCTTCGGTGGTGCCGATTCGCTCTCGGTGAATCCATTTTTTAACCCCAAGCCAACCGAAATGAGGCGCTGGAGTCCAAAAAAGTCAATCATATCAGCATCTTCGTATGCGAAGGGCTGGGGGTGAGCACCGTTTGCTGCGCCTCAGCCGCTGGGGCGAGAATCGGCAATGACTTGACGCACGCGCCTGCCGCCTCTTGAATGGACCGACGGGATGTACGCGGTTGTGATCACGGATGAGGGTGGCGT
>JABDJF010000778.1 GCA_013002645.1 Myxococcales bacterium | reverse complement strand
TTCTAGATGAGTTCGGTGCGGAGCACGTCGATGCTTTCGACCTCGATCCAGAGATGGTCGAACTCGCCCGTCGACGTCTCGCGAGCGTCGCGACCAGGACGCGCCTGTGGACAGGAGACGTCACCCGAATCGAGGCAGAGGATCAGACCTACGACGCCGTGTTCGATTTCGGAATCGTCCACCACGTTCCCGTTTGGCGTTCAGCTCTTATCGAGGTTCATCGTGTACTCAAACCGGGTGGTCGCTTCTTTTCCGAGGAGGTCTTGAAGGACTTCATTCTCAATCCCATCGTTCGCCGAGTTCTGGATCATCCTCTCGAAGACCGATTCACACACGAGGAATTCCTGCAGGGACTCGTTGACGTCGGGTTTCGCGTTGTCGGGCAGCGAAGGATTGGGCGTACCATCGGATGGTACGTGGCTGACAAGAATGAGAGAAGCACGGTGAGTGGGTGATGCATGACCGAAGATAGAATCGCTTTCAAGATCCATGGGATGGATTGTGCCGAAGAGGTGTCGCTTCTCAAGCGTGAGCTAGGTCCCGTGGTGGGTGGCGATGAAAACCTGTCTTTCGACCTCCTTAGCGGGCGCATGACAGTGCGCCTCACCGGTGATCCGCTCCCTCCTGGTGTGATCGAAGATGCCGTGTCACGGGCAGGCCTGAGCGCCGCACCGTGGCTAGATGACGAGATTTCGTCGGACGAAGCGGCGCACCGACTTCGTCGGGGTCGATTCATCGCAACAACTGCCAGCGGTCTCGCCACCGCGTTGGCCCTGGCGAGCCACGCATTCCTGCGCGGTGGGCTCGGCCCGGCTATCGGTCTCGAGCGAGCGGACGCCGGACACGATATTCCAGCCGTGTCCGTCGCGCTCTACGCGCTCGCTATCGGCTGCGGGCTCTGGTACGTAGCACCAAAGGCGTGGCTCGCAGTCAGGCGCTTCCGCTCGGACATGAACTTGCTCATGACCGTCGCCATCCTGGGTGCGATCGTCATCGGCGAGTTGTTTGAAGCGGCCACAGTCTCGTTCTTGTTTGCACTGTCGCTGGCCCTGGAGTCTTGGAGCCTCGGCCGCGCCAGGCGGGCTGTCTCCGCTTTGCTCGATCTCGCGCCCCCTCGGGCGCGGCTGTTGCGCCCGGACGGGGCGGAAGAAGATGTCCTTGTTGAGGGTGTTCCAGTCGGATCCAAGATCGTGGTCCGCCCGGGTGAACGAATTCCCTTGGATGGCAAGGTGGTCAGCGGCAATACCGCCGTCAACGAGGCCCCCATCACGGGGGAAAGCATGCCTCGTGAAAAAGCACCGGGGGCCGAAGTCTACGCGGGCACGATCAATGGCGACGGGGCGGTCGAGATCGAGACCACACGACCCGCCCGTGAAACGGTCCTGGCGCGCATCATCCGCATGGTCGGTGAGGCACAGGAACGTCGGGCACCGGTAGAGGCCTGGGTCGATCGCTTTGCTCGCGTTTACACTCCGGTCGTCATGGCCGTGGCCGCAAGCACCGCAGTGCTTCCGCCATTGCTGTTCGCCCAGCCTTGGGGGGTGTGGATCTACAAAGGGCTGGTCCTTCTCGTCATTGCGTGTCCCTGCGCTCTCGTGATCTCGACTCCTGTCAGCGTCGTGGCCGCGCTCGCCGCCGCGGCCAGAAGCGGCGTCCTGATCAAGGGCGGAGTATTCCTCGAGATTCCTGCACGTCTCCGGGCGATCGCCATGGACAAGACCGGGACCATCACCGAGGGACGGCAGCGCGTCGCCGATGTGGTCGCGCTCAATGGCGTGAGCGAAACGGCGGTCCTGGAGCACGCTGCCTCTTTGGAGGCGCGTAGCGGTCACCCCATCGCTCGAGCGATCGTCGCGCATGCGTCCCGGCTGCAGATCCAACCGGCTGCCGCCGCGAACGTTCAGGACCTCCGTGGCCGAGGTGTATCCGGAATCCTCAATGGCGAGGAGTACTGGGCTGGGTCTCATCGGTTCCTTGAGGAGAAGGGGCTCGAGAATCCCGAGATTCACGACCAACTCGTCCAGATGGCCTTCGGGGGCCGGACGGTCGTGGTTGTAGGAAACGATACCGCAGTCTTGGGCTTCATCAC
>JABDJF010000740.1 GCA_013002645.1 Myxococcales bacterium | reverse complement strand
CGGCGCGTTCGGCGGCGGCCTGGCCTTGGTTTACCTGGAGCTGGTCAGGCGCACCTGGACGTCGAGCAAGATCCGCGCGAAGCGCCAGTGGGGGTCCACCATCATTCGACGGCTGTCGCAAGAGCGGGCAGCGCTCTACGAGGCGATCGAAGAGATGCGCGAAGGGCTGGATTTGCCCGGGGACGTTCTTGGTGATGGCCGGGTGGGAACGCGGGACTTCAGCCTCGACCTCGACGACATGCCTTAGTCGCCCAGTCCCTTCCAGGGGATGTCCGCGACACCTGCGCGGTGGTTGGCGTACCGCGCGAGAACGAAGAGGAGGTCGCTCAACCGATTGATGTAGCGAAAGAGCTCGCCTCGAAGCGTCTCTTGCACGCCGAGCGCAACGAGTGAGCGCTCGGCACGGCGGCAAACGCAGCGCGCGACGTGAAACCTTGCCGCCGCTTCGCATCCGCCCGGCAAAACGAACGAGGTCAGTGGAGGTGGGCCCTCTTCGTATTTGTCGATCGCACGCTCGAGGGCTTCCACCTGCGCCTCAGCGATCAGAGGCATCATGCTCTTCTGTTTGCGATCGGCCGTCGAGCCGAGCTCCGCACCGACTTCGAATAGGTCATTCTGGATCTGATTGAGGAGGGCATCGAGCGCCGGATCCGACGCTACCACGCGAACCCAACCCACGGTGCTGTTCAACTCGTCGACCTCACCGTAGGTCTCGACCCGAAGCGATGCTTTCGACACCCGATCTCCGCCGAAAAGCCCAGTCTCACCAGCGTCGCCTGTCTTCGTGTAGATCTTCATTGATCGGTCACTTCGCTAGAAAAGCAATCGCCCACTGCAACCCCGCGCCCGCTTGCGAAGGAACGCGCGTCGACCCGCTTGCGGCCACTCACTTGAAGCTCCTGTATCTCGAGCGTTCCCTCGGCACAGGCGACGAGGATGCCCTCCGGATCGAGCGCGATCACCTGGCCGGGGCGGGCCTCTTCCGGATCAAGCGTCGTCGGAATCGCGCGATGCACTTTGATTCGCCGCTCGCCAAGAACCGTATGCGCGCCCGGCCACGGATTCATGCCGCGGATCTGATTGTGCACTGCGCGCGCCGATTTGTTCCATTGGATGAGGCCGTGTGCCTTGTCGAGGAGAGGCGCCATCGTCGCTGCGGCGTCGTCTTGGCGACTAGGGGTGAGCTCGCCGGCGACGTAGCGCGGCAAATACTCTCGCAGGAGCGCCGCGCCCATCGTCGAAAGCGTCTGAGTGAGCGTGGCGGCATCGTCATCGACTTCGATCGGGGTCGATGCAGCGGCGAGGATGGGACCGGTGTCCATGCCCTCGTCCATTTGCATCAACGTGACCCCTGTCTCCTCGTCGCCGTGCACGATCGACCATTGAATCGGCGCCGCGCCTCGCCAGCGCGGTAGCAGCGACGCGTGAACGTTCACACAGCCGGCGCGGGGCGCCTCGAGCACGGCAAGGGGCAGGATTCGACCGTAGGCGACCACGACGGCTACGTCTGACTCGAGCGACTGAAGCCGTTTGGCAAACTCGGCCGTTCGCACTTTGGTCGGTTGCCAGACGTCGAGCCCGAGCTCCAATGCGCGCTGCTTCACGGGCGGGAGCCGCATCGCAAGCCCGCGCCCTGCGGGCCGGTCCGGTTGTGAGATGACGGTCACGACCTCACTGATCTCGTGCAATGCATCGAGGCAAGGCACGGCAAACTCGGGGCTGCCGAAGAAAATCGTTCTCACAGGCTATCACTGCGCGGCGTCGACCGCCGCACGCTTGCTCATCGCGCGATGCACCAAACGCCGGCGCAAGACGCTGAGATGGTCGATCATGAGCTCGCCATTGAGGTGATCATTTTCGTGTTGAATCGCGATCGCCAACAGACCCTCGGCCTCGAGCTCGAAAGGCTTGCCGTCTTGGTCGAGCGCCCGGACGGTGATGCGTTCGGCTCGGTCGATGTCTTCGCGAATACCGGGAAACGAGAGGCAGCCCTCATTGAAGCTAGTTTCGCCTTCGGCAGCGATGATTTCGGGGTTGATGAAGACGCGTAGGTCGCTCGGCTCGTCCTCGTCAGAGGCCACATCCACGATGAAAAGGCGCTTGGAGACGCCGATCTGCGGCGCGGCCAAACCGACACCCGGAGCCGCATACATCGTCTCCGCCATGTCGTCGACCAAGCGGTGCAGCTCCGCGTCGAAGACCTCGACGTCTTTGCCGGGCTCGCGGAGCCGTTTGTCGGGGTAAAAGAGAATTGGGCGAATCACGTATGAACCTCCGCGCGGCCGGGCGCTCGAGACCGCCCAAACCTAAACATTTTTTAGCGCTCAGCAACCCCGGTCGCAAGATCGGGCGGTTTGACACGCGCGCAACGCTAGAACATGTTCTAGTTTCGAACCTGCCATGAGATAAGGAGCGCCGCGATGGCGGAGTGGGACCGAACAGTGGATTTGCTCGTGATGGGAAGCGGAGCCGCCGGAATGGGCGCTGCGGTTCGCGCGCACGATCTCGGCTTGGACGTGCTGCTGGTCGAGAAGAGCGAGTTCTTCGGTGGAAACTCGGCGATGTCGGGCGGCGTCTGCTGGGTCGCCAACAACCCTGGCATGGCCCGCGAAGGCATCGCGGACTCGGACGAAAGAGGCTTCGAATATCTGAAGCACATCACCAAGGGCGAGGTGCCCGACGAACGCCTCTGGCTTTTCATCCGCGAGAGCAGGCGTGTGCTCGCGTACCTGCACGAAGCGACACACGTGCGCTACGTCCCGCTGGCAAAGTACACCGATTACTACCCCGAAGCGCCCGGTGGGCTGCCCGGCGGTCGGTCGATGGATCCGGTCCCGTTCGACGGGTCGCGGCTGCGCGAAGACTTGATTCGCTTGCGCAGGCCGCACCCGCAGTCGCAGATTCTCGGCAAGTTCGGCATCACCGCGAAGGAGGCACAGGCTGCGATCGGAGTGGGCTTCAAAACCATGATGTTCATGGCGTGGCAGATGCTTTTGTACATGCTGCGCTACTTCAAACGGAAACGCTGGGGGCGCGACACGAAGCTCTGCGCCGGCAACGCTTTGATGGGTCGCCTTTTGCTTTCGGTCAAAGAGCGAAACGTTCCAGCCTGGCTCAATACCAGCGTCGAAGAGCTCGTTTTCGAAGATGGCAAGGTCGTCGGGGCGCTGGTCCGCAAGGAGGGCAATACCATTCGCGTGAAGGCGAATCGGGGGGTCGTCCTCGCCGCGGGCGGTTTTTCACGGAACCTCGAGATGCGGAAGCAGTATCAACGGCAACCGATCACGACCGAGTGGACCGCCGGAACCCCGTCGAACACCGGAGACGCGATTCGCATGGGACGCGATGCCGGAGGCACGCTCGACATGATGGACGAGGCCTGGTGGACGCCGGTCTCGATGGTTCCGAAGTCGCCGTATTCCTGGGTCCTGGTGGTCGAGAAAAGTCTGCCGCACGGGCTTTTCGTCAACCAGTCGGGGAAGCGATTCACCAACGAGGCGGCGCCGTACATCGACGTTGTCAACGGCATGTACGACGATGTCGCGAAAACGGGCGCAACCGAGCCTCGATGGTTTCACATTTTCGATGCGACCTACCGAAAGTCGTCGATCGCCGGGCCGATCGCGCCCGGCAAGGTCATGCCGGACAAGCAGCTCCCGCGTCGCTACCGCGACGGCAAGTTTCTCTACAAAGCCGCGAACCTCGACGCGCTATGCAATCAACTCGAGATTCCGGCGGCGACGGTGAAGTCGACGATCGCGCGGTTCAACGAGCATGCGGTCAAGGGTGAAGATCCGGACTACAACCGAGGTTGGAGCGCGCAGGACCGCTACTATGGCGATCCGCGGGTGAAGCCCAACTGCTCGCTCGGCCCGATCGAAACGCCTCCTTTCTACGCGGTGCAAATCTACCCGGGCGACCTCGGAACCAAGGGGGGGCTCGTGACCGATTCGCACAGTCGGGTGCTGAAAGCCGACGGGCGCGTGATCGCGGGTCTCTATGCGGCAGGCAACTCGTCGTCCTCGGTGATGGGACGGAGCTACCCAGGCGCCGGCGGCACCATCGGCCCCGCGCTGACCTTTGGATTTCTCGCAGCGGAAGACGCGGCTCGAAGGGGACACTCTCCTACCCCGGCGACTGTCCCCTAGAGCGGGTCGATGTCCAGGCTGGCGTGGGCGGGGGGGAGGCCGTTTTCGATTCGTGCGGCGAGGTGGGCGGCTACGTTTCGGAGGAGCTTTCTGTCGGGGGACTTCAACAGTAGACGGTAGTGGTAGCGGCCTCGGAGGCGGACGAGGGGCGCCGGGGCCGGCCCTAGGACTTGAACGGCGCCGTCTTTGACCGATTGATGACGACGGGCCGTGTCGGCGAGCGCCTGTGTGGCGCGGCGCGCGTCGTCCTCGGCACCAGCATGGACGCGCACGCTCACGAGGCGCGCGAAGGGTGGGTAGCCGACCTCTTGCCGCTCGCGAACCTCTTCGACGTAGAAGCTCTCGTAGTCATGCGCAGCAGCCAGACGCACCGCCGGGTGATCGGGCTGGTAGGTCTGAAGGATGACTTCTCCGGGGCTGTCGGCACGGCCCGCGCGACCGGCGACTTGTGCGAGAAGCTGAAAGGTACGTTCGGAGGCGCGGAAATCCGGGAAGGCGAGGCTTTGGTCGGCAAGAGCAACGCCGACCAGGGTAATCCCGGCGATGTCGTGTCCCTTGGTCACCATCTGCGTACCGACGAGCACATCGACTTCACCGCTCCGCAGCCGGTCGAGAACCGCCTCGACCCCATCGCCCGACGCTGTATCGCGATCGAGCCGCGCGACGCGGGCCTTCGGAAAGCTCTCCTCGACGGCTTTCTGGAGTTGTTCGGTACCTACTCCAAGTCGCTTGTACTCCGTGCTCCCGCACGCGATACAGGGAACGGCGACCGTCCGATGGAAATCGCAGTAGTGACATCGAAGCGCGCCCTGGCCCCGATGCTCGGTTAGGGCGACGCTGCAGGCAGGGCACTCCGCAACCACGCCACAGGAGACGCATCGAAGGCTTGGCGCAAAGCCGCGACGATTGAGAAAGATGATCGCCTGGTGACCGCTTTCCAAACAGCGGCCGAGCGCGGTAAACAGGGGGCCCGAGACGAGGGGATGGCCGGTCGGTCCGATTCGGTGTCGACGTAGATCGACGACTTCGACCTCGGGCATGGTTGCACCGGTCGCTCGCGTAGGCAGCGAAAGCAAGCCGATGAGCCCTTGGTTTGCGCGATGATACGTTTCGATCGACGGCGTGGCGCTCCCAAGCACGCAGACCGCCCCTGCGTACCGCGCCCGGAGCAAGGCCATGTCCCTGGCCTGATAGCGAAAGCCCTCGTCCTGTTTGAATGACGGGTCGTGCTCCTCGTCCACGACGATCAAACCCAGGTCTGCGACAGGTGCGAACAGCGCGGAACGCGCTCCGATCGCCACCTGAACCCTTCCTTTGCGAAGCGCTTGCCAGGCATCGTCTCGCTGACGTGCCGTGAGCCCGCTGTGCAGCACGGCAATCTCGTCGCCAAACCGCGCGCGGAATCGTCCGACCAGCTGCGGGGTAAGCGCGATTTCGGGTACGAGCAAGATTGCGCCGCGGCCGGCCTTTCGAACTTCGTCGATCGCGCGGAGGTAGACCTCGGTCTTTCCAGACCCGGTCACGCCGTGGACGAGAAACGCCTGCCCGCTCCGATTCGCGAGCGCTTTGACCATCCTGTCGATTGCGATTTGCTGCGCTGCAGTCGGTGCCGGTGGCTCGTCTCTCTTGACCGGAGCTCGAAAGAACGGATCACGGATGGCTTCGACCTCTTCGAATTCGAGGAGTCCCTTTTCCGTGAGTGAGCGGATGACGGCGCGGGGGTCGGCGACCTCGCCGCGCAGCTCCTCGAGAAGGATCGAATCGCGATCTGAGAACCGATCCATGAGTTTCTTCTGTCGTGCCCCAAGCCGCACGGTCGACGGGTCCTTGCCGGTCGCCGTCACCTTCCAGGTTCGGTGATGCGCGACGCGCTGCCCGGGAAGATTCTCCGTAGCTTCCAAGAACCCATCCTTACGGAGCCGTCGCATCGCCCCCGATGGCAAGGCCGGGGCCGCGGCACGCAACACCTCGCCGAGCGGGTGCATGTAGTACTTGGCTGCCTGATCCAGGAATCGCAGCAGCTCGTCGGTAAACACCGGCTCCGAGTCGAGCAGACCCGCGACGGGCAGTGCGCGCGACACTCCTTCCGGAAGGTCGTCACGTCCGCTCACTACGAAGCCGGCTAGCTTCCTGCGACTAAACGAAACGGCGACGCGGCTACCCGGCTTCAGCGTACCCCGCAATTGGCTCGGCACATCGTAGGTAAACAGCTTACGAAGTGGAACTGGAAGGGCCACCTCGACGTAGTGCGATTCGATCGACTCCGACGCGCTCGCAGACATGGGTCGCCTATGTGCGCTCGACGAGCGTTCCATCTCGCCGAAATTTGCCCCGGCGCCGATCGGGGTCGCGCGAGTAGACAGCAAATGAAAAGTCGTCTCGCTCGCCTGCCGACAGGCGGTGTGCTGCAGCCATAGCAATCATCGCAGCGTTGTCCGTGCACGAGACGGGAGGGGGAACGAAAAGCCCGACCCCATTCGCGTCGCAGGCCTCCTTGGCTCGGGCACGCAGCCCCCGATTGGCCGCAACGCCTCCGCTAAGCACCAGCCGCCCGAGCTCTTCGCGCTGGCAAGCGAGAATCGCTTTGCGAACGAGGCTCTCGACGATCACGCCCTGGAAAGAAGCGCAAAGGTCCGCGAGCTCTTGCTCGTCGGAAGCGACACCGTGCTGCTGAACGTGGCGCGCCAGGGCCGTCTTCAGGCCCGAGAAGCTGAACTCCAAGGTTTTGCGCGACGCCATCGGAATGGGAAACGAAAAGGCCCCGGCGTTTCCGCGGGCAGCCAAGCGATCGATCACGGGGCCACCAGGGTAGCCAAGACCGAGGAGCTTTGCAGCCTTGTCGAAGGCCTCGCCGGCAGCGTCGTCTCGCGTCTGCGCGAGAAGTGCGATGTCACCACAGCCTTCGACTCGGTAGAGCGCCGTGTGCCCTCCGCTCACGAGCAATCCCACGAACGGCATCGCCGGCCCTGACTTGGGCGGGCTTTCGCCGGGCCTTTGCAAATAGACTGCCAAGAGGTGGCCGTCCAAGTGGTTCACGCCGACGAGCGGCTTGCCGATACTCCAGGCGAGGGCCTTCGCGACTTGGACACCGACGAGCAGCGAGCCCACCAAACCGGGGCCTTGCGTGACGGCAATTGCGTCGACGCTCTGGAGCCCACCCCGTGTTTTGGCGAGCGCTTCACGAATGACCGGAATGATCGCCTGCATGTGAGCCCGTGAGGCGAGCTCGGGGACGATACCCCCGTAGGGCCCGTGCATGGCAACTTGGCTCGCCACCACATCGGCCAGCACCTCGCCCGAGTCCGTGACGAGCGCGGCAGCCGTTTCGTCACAAGAGCTTTCGATCCCGAGAACGCGCATCAGAGTGTCTCTCTGCCGAGCCCGAACACACCGAAGTAGTCACAGGACCCGGCGTCGATGACACCGCAATCGGATGGGTCGCAAATTTCTAGCCCGGGACCGGCAACCAAGCGTACCTCGATGCTGCCGCCTCGGACGAGCGATAGAAACACCATCACATCCCGTCCGGCAAGAGGGCCCGAATCGGGCCGCGCGACGAACA
>JABDJF010000725.1 GCA_013002645.1 Myxococcales bacterium | reverse complement strand
CCGCCCCACCACCCCCACACTATCGCCTACCCCCGCCCGTAGTCCTCCCTGCGCGCCCTTCGCTGCGCTCGGGCTTGCCGGCGCATTCGCGCCGGGCTTCGCCGTTCCGGCTCGCGCTGCCGCCTGCTGTCTTGTGGGGGGGTTGCTGGGGCCACGCTTCTACACCCCTGGATATGAATGGAGGGGATCGAACTGCTTTTCGGGGCGAACCCAGCTTCTGCAGGGCGCTGGTTCTCACAATGGGCTAGAAGCGGTGTGTGGAACTCTGGTTGCTCGCGCTTTGGGCTCTTTCTGGCGCTGCGCTTCTGTTCACGCACCTCCTGATGGCTTGGCGCGTGCTTTCGGGCCCCTTGGCTGCACAGTGGCGGTACCTGGGGTTCTTCGTGCCGGTCTTCACCCCGCTCGTTGCTTGGCGCGGGGGCAACCGGCTCGGGCCGATCACGTGGTTTCTGTTCTTGGTCATCTATCTCTCCGCACGCATGATCGAGGTCTGATGTCCGAGGCTCGCCATCCGTTCGTGACCGTTCGCGTTCGATTCGAGCAGCTCGAGCTCGCAGAGCTTCGGCTCTGGGAGCTCGGTGCGACCGGCCTCGAGCAGCGGGACCAGACGACCCTGGTGCGCGACGCCACTTCTGGGGGCGCCGTCGTGATCGCAGCGTTTCCCGACGAGGCTTCCGCGCAGCACGCCCTGCACGAGATGCAAAGCCAGTACGAAGCGGAGATCCTCTATGTGCCGCAAGCCGACTGGGCCACCGAGTGGCGACGTGGATTCGGCGCGCAGCGCATTGGAAAGCGGCTCTTGCTACACCCGTCCTGGGAGCCCGCGGAGAGCAAGCCTGGAGACGTAGTCCTCACTATCGATCCGGAGAACGCATTCGGAAGCGGCGACCACGAAACCACTCGGCTCGTCCTGCAGGTTCTCGATGAGCGCGTCGGTGGCGCAGAGCGCGTGTTGGACGTTGGATGCGGCAGTGGGATTTTGTCCATCGCCGCACTTCGTCTCGGCGCGAATTCGGCGATCGCGACGGACATCGAAGAGGATTCGGTGATCGTGACCGAGAGAAACGCAGAGCTCAACGGCGTGGGACCTCTGATTCGGGCATCGACGCTGCCATTGGCCGAAGTTGACGGGGTCTTCGACTTCGTTCTCGCCAACATCGAGACCAGGGTCCTCGTGCAGATGCCCAACGATCTCCAGGCGCGACTCGCGCCTGACGGTCTGCTGGTCTTGAGCGGCATTCTTCGACCCGAGCGAGACGAGCTTCTCTCTGCCTATTCTCCGATGACGCTCGAACAGTGCCTCGAGGAGGGCGACTGGTGCGCCTGCGTGTTGAGGCATCCGGAGCCATGACCGTTCGAAGGCTATACGCGCCCGGTTTGCCAGAGGAGGGTGGGGCGGTCGTCCTCGGAGAAGCTTCGAGCCGCCATGTGCGCGTACTCCGACTTCAGGTTGGAGAGACCGTCGTCCTCTTCGACGGGGAGGGCCGCGCTGCGACGGCTCGCGTGGAATCAATTGCCAACGATGTGGTCTGCGTTGCAGAGCCTCCCGTCGCTGCGGCGACGAGACGCGCACGTCTCGTTCTGATGCTTGCCATTCCGAAAGGCTCGAAGCTCGATGACTGCGTGCGCGCGGCGACCGAGCTCGGCGTCGATGAGGTCCTGCTCATGCAAACCGAGCGAACGGTTCCTCGTTGGGACTCCGAGCGGACGCGCGCCCGCCTCGATCGACTGACACGGATCGCGAGCGAAGCCGCCGCGCAGTGCGAGCGCGACGACATGCCCGTCGTTCACGCCCCTCGCCCCCCGTGCGCCTGGCTCGAAGAGATGCCTGCGACCGCCAAAGGGCTCCTGTTCAGCGCTCGCGCCGAGGGGACGGTGACCCTCGAGCGCACCACGGAGCAAGTTTGGTGCGCCCTCGGCCCCGAAGGAGGATTCACCGAGGATGAGGTCCTCCTGTTCGAACGTTCCGGTTTTTCGGTCGCAAGCTTGGGAACTCGGGTCCTGAGGGTCGAGACCGCCGTGCCCGCTGCCCTGGCGATCGTCGCAGATCGCCTTGGTGACGTCCGACAAGCTCGTTGACAGGCTGGCAGAAGCACAGCCACCATTGAGGAGGATATGTCCGTTCTTGCATCGCTCCTGGTTCGTGACCAGGTCATCGCCGTGGATCGCGTCCAAGGAGCCATTCAGGATCAGGTGATGCGCGGGGGTAATCTCGACAGCGTCCTGCTCGAGCTTGGCCTGCTGCGCGAAAACGAAATGAACGCATACTGCGCCGCGGTGTATGGGCTGCTCCCCGCGACGCGCGACGAGGTGATGCAAACCGCCATCTCCACGATCCGTGTTCTGCCGCGCGAGTTCGCCGTACGACACCGCCTGATACCCGTTGCGAGAACCGAAGATGCAGTGGTGCTGGTGGTCGACCGCCCCCTTCCGGATGCCACGCTTCGCGAGATCTCCTTCGAGCTCGGCATCGATCCGGTGCAGCGAATCGTTTGCACGGTCCGCATCGAAGCAGGCCTGTCGCTTCACTATGACATCGAGATGACCGCTCGGATGCGGCAGCTCAACCAGCAGCTCGAAGCCGAGGACCCAGGCACCATTCCTTACGTAGTCCCATTTGACGGGGTTGGACACCGGAGCTCGATCCCACCGATCAAAGATGCGTCAGGTTCTTTTCCGCGCGCCAACTCCTCGATCCCGTCGCCGACGGACATCGCCGACACCGAACCCCCAGTCGCAGTGGCGCCGAACGTGGCGTCTTCGGTTCCCGCAGGGACTTTTCGGGATTCTGATCCCGGGTCAGCCCGCAGGCGCTCTGAGCCGAAGACGGGCTTCGTCGACGCAACGCGATACAGCCTGCCGCCGCGCCCACCGGAGATTCTCGGACGCCCCTCGATGAGGCGAAAGAGCTCCCAGGCGCCCAAAAGCCGGAGCGATCGCGCAGCGTCGAGGCCAAGCGGTCCGAGGAGATCCTCGCAGCCGGCACCGGACGCGGGATGGCAACCGGCGCCCGCGCCGGACGCGGGATGGCAACCGGCGCCCGCCCCCGCTGAGCCCGAGTCGCCTTGGCAGCCGGCGCCCGCGCCACGTTCGGCGCATTCAGGACATCATCTCCCCGTCGACCCGCGTCGGGACAATGACGGAAGCGCGATGTCGCACGACGTCGTTTCGTTGCGCCCCGGCGCACCTAGCTCGGCCCCGCCCAACGTCGACGCCGAGCCAGGCGGCCAGAGGTGGAATCCCGCATCGGCGCCTCGAGCAGACGAGGCCGCGCTCCCGAGCGTCATCGTCAACTTTGGAGAAGAAGTGGAAGGGCTCGTTGCCGCGCTTCACGATGGCAGCCCGGAAGACGACTTGCTGATTCCACCTCTGCTCGCGCTTGGCGAGGCCGCCCTTCCGGCACTGGCTCGTGAGTTTCCCGGCAAACTCTGGTTCGACCGCAACGAGCCGCACGCGAGCATTCCGGCGGGCAGAGACATCTCTCCGGTCGCGAGAGCCTTCGTCGCGTTTGGCGATCATTCGGTTCCCTACTTGATCCCATTGCTCGACGATGAAGACCCAGACATTCGTTACTACGCTTCAGTCCTAGCGTCGGAATTCGTGCACCCCGACTTGGTGCAGCCCGTCGGACGTCGCTTGTTCGACGCCGACCCGGGCGTCTGCAGCAACGCGTACCGCGCGCTGAGCGTGCTCTACGCATGCGAGGTCGAGTTCACCCAGCTCATCGAGCGGCTTCGTGCGTCTGGTCGGGACGGCCGAAACGTGGAGTTGCAGGCGGCTTCCATCGACGCCTTGGGGAGGCTGCGCGATGCCGAGTCGTTCGAATTCTTCGTTTCCTTGCTCGAGAGCTCAGAGTCCGCGGTGGTCGAAGCCGCCCATGCAAGCCTGGTGCGTCTGAGTTGCCAGGACTTCGACCGCAGCAAAAAGAAATGGAACGCCTGGTACGAGAAGCATCGGGTAGAGCACCGCGTGGTCTGGCTCATCAACGCGCTGCTCCACTCCGACGAGCGCTTGCGCCGGCGCGCCGGTGAGGAGCTCAGACACCTGACCCAGGAGGACTTCGGGTATGAGCCCGGGAGTTCGAAGAGGTTGCGGGTCGCGGCGCAGAAGAAGTATCGGACCTGGTGGGTAGGCGTGGGTTTCCGGATGTTTGTGGAAACACAGCCGGGCAGCTCTGGTCATGCGGACGGCGGGTGATAGACTCCGCCCGCACCGTCTAGACGAGCTCCCATCGTGCGAATCTCGAGGCTCCTAACCATACTGGGTCCTGCGTCCGTTCTCTACGTTCTGGCGGCGCGGGCTTCTTCAAACACAGCGGCCTCGCCGGACTGGTACCTGGTTTTGCTGTCCCTTTCACTCTCTTTGACGC
>JABDJF010000690.1 GCA_013002645.1 Myxococcales bacterium | reverse complement strand
CCGTGAGCAAGCTCACGAAGTTTGCGCCGAGCGTGCCGGACGCTCGACGCTACGCGGGGTCAGCGGAGCCGTCGTTGGCGTCCTGCTGTCTCCTCTCGGCCGCGTGCCGAGTCGGGTATCCAAATTCGTCTAACTTCCGCGCCACTTCCTCTTGCCTTTGGCGCATATGGTAAGCCTCAGGCAAGCGGAGGCTGTCTACGACCGCGCTCCAGAGGTGCACGTGGTCATGGCCTTCCAACGCTTGCCGAACGTTCCGGATGCTGATTTCCCGTAGTCGATCTGCTTGGCTGTCTAACGACCGCAAAAGCTCGGAGGGGTTCGGACACTCGAACGGCATTTCAATCACGGCATCTTCCCAGCCGAGGTACTTGTCGAATGCGGGCGTCGATTTCCATGACCCAAGGAGCACGCAACCCGCCGCAATGCCTTCGCTGTAGCGCGGACCAAACTCGAGGTACAGTGGAGGTTCCTTCGACCTCATCTTGGCGAAGTGGCACAAGAAGTATTTGGACCTCTTTAGGATGTTGGCGTAGCGATACCGATGCTCTGAGGGCGAACGGGCCTCGAAACGGCCTTTCAAGGTGTCAAAGAAGTAAAATCCCTCGGACTGTTTGGCGTACTCGAGGAGTCCGTCGTGTGTTGCATCGGCGATCGACCCGAGATTCGTGACGTCGATCGGCCGAATCAAAGGCTCTATCGCGGGCGCAAAACCCAGGGTGTCGACGCCGGGCGGCAAGTACAGGACATCTGGGTTCTTCAGCTCTTCGCGTAGGATCTCTGCAGTGTAGTATTCGGAACAATAAACCAAATCGAACTGCTCGAGCTCGCGGAGAAGTCGGCGTACCTGCGGCAAATCCTCTATCGACAGCTCGTCTAGCCGGCAAATCGCATAGCGCGACTTGCGTCGCCAATCTTTCAAAGCGCCGAGCAAGGCTAGATCGTGAACGCCTCCGATAACCGCGAGCAGCACCTCATGTTCGTCCATTTGTTCAATGGCGAAAACGTTGTCAAAGACTCCACCAAGAGAGCCAGTCCGGGCAATACGCGCCTTGAGTTTGAGCCCATTACGAATTGATGAATTCAGGCGCGGTGCGTACAGCGTCGTTCCGGGCAATGCAGAGCAGAGAAGGTCCTCAAACTCGTATCCTAAGCACCGCGCCACGTGAGTAGACAAGCTGCGTAAAGAAAAAATGGCCAGGTTCGGACTCATACGCTCAATGTTTAGCTTTCCTGTAGCCTCTAACCGATCAGCACTATATCGTCGCGAACGGCCTGCGGCAAACGAGGCGGTCTGGTATCGTGCCTTGGGAGCACGGCTCATAGATGTTGGTCAACCACCCTTGAATCCCCTACCTTGTATTTCGTGTCACTCGGCGAGCCCGGCACGGAGTCACTAGGCAAAGCCCACGAGATCGCACCATGGTGAAATTACAAAAACCTGCTTTCGCATTCATGAACGGCAAGCTAGTCCCCTGGGACGAGGCGACGATCCACGTAGGGGCCCCCGCGTTGATCCGCGGCATCAGTGTATTTGAGGGCATTAAGGGCTACTGGCGGCACGATGAGAGTCATCTCGCGCTCGTCGCCCTTCGACCCCACTACGACCGATTGCAACGCTCTGCGATGCTCCAGCATTTACCGTTCTCGATGAGCTATCAGGAGTTCGCGGACGCTTGCTTCACGATCGTGAGAAAGCTGCTCTCGCAGGATCGAGACCTCTGGATCCGACCGACGCTCTTCGCACTCGAAGGTCACTGGGGCATTGACACGGTGACCGATCTCGTCATCACCTGCTATAATCAAGAGAAGAAAGCTCCCGATCCGATCAGTCTGGGCGTTAGTACTTGGCAGCGGCCCATAGACACTGCCTTGCCCTACCGAATCAAATCGGCTGCGAACTACCAGATGGGCCGACTCGCCCGCATCGAAGGGAGGCGACAAGGTTTCCACGACGTGATCATGCTCAATCAGCAGGGACGTGTTGCGGAAGCCACGGGCTCCTGTGTCCTCATCGTGCGGGACGGCGCCGTCCTGACTCCACCGTCGACCGAGGCGTGCCTGGAGAGCATCACGGTCAACATCATCGAATCGATCTGTGCTTCGCACGGCATTCCTTTTCACCGCCGACCGATTGACCGGACCGAGCTCCGAATTGCCGACGAGCTCGCTTTGACGGGCACTCTGACCGAGGTCGCGATTGTGCAGCATTTTGAAGATCGCGAGATGCCCGAGGCTCGCCTGCTAAGCCACTTGCGTGATGAGTACTTCGCATGCGCACGAGGCTTGAAGGAGAACTCCCTCATGCCTCTGACGCCAGTCTGATGTTGCGATCTCTGTTCGCGATCGGGGCTCGTCGAAGGCGCCTAGCCACGTCGTATCGGATCAGCTGAGCATTCGATCGATTTCATCGCCTAGCCGCAACGCCAGCTGCACGATGGTCAGCGTCGGGTTCGCATAACCCCCTGACGGAAAGACCGATGAGCCGCCGAGGTAGAGGTTACGCAACCCATGTACGAGGAGGTTGCGGTCGACGATGCCTTGATCGGGGCTGTCGCTCATTCGAGTTCCGCCCATGTGATGCCAACTCCCCATGACCTTCTGAGGCGGAATTGGACCATCGTCTGCCACCCAGTTCGGCAGACGGACTCTGCCCACTTCGCTTTTGGCAATCTCGCGTGCGAATTCGTTCGTCGTAACGACAATCGTCCTTCTATCTGCCTCGCTCTTCTTCCAATGCAGCTCGACGTGGGGGATGCCGACGTCGTCTAGCTTCGTGGCATCAAGCGCGACGTGATTCTCGAAACGTGGTTCCTGCTCCCAGAGGCTTCGTATTCGAGCGCCGCAGACGAGGTTCTTGTCGAGCAGACCCATGAGCCGTTCGCCGAGGGCAGGCGCAATGCAAAGCAGATCTGCGACCCATTCCTTCGTGGTGGCGTACGCCTGCTCTTCGACGATCAGATGAGCGTTTAGCACGCCCAAGTTGTACTGGGCCTCTTTGGTGAGCGCGAAGCTCGCTTGAGGCCCGAGGTGTCCATCACGGAAGAATTCGGGACCCGCTTCGAGGATGAAGTCGCCGACGTTGGCATGCGGGTGCTCCATCCAATAGCGGCCGAGAGAGCGGCTATTCTGAACGAGGCGGCCCTCGCTTTGTTGGTTGAACCACAGAAGGAGCCTGGAGTTCTCGATTGCGCCCGCACAGAGAACGAAACACTCCGCATCAATGGAGAATTCAGCACTATCGGCCGCTTTGACGATCGCCCTGTCGATGGCGCCGTCCTTCACGGACAAGCCTGTCAATGTCGAGTTCAGACAAACCCTCAACCGATCGGTGCTGCGGCAGAACTCATCATATTTGAAGTTGAACTTCACGGGAGTACTGAACTGGAACTGAGTGCGGCGCAGGGACGGTGTAATCAGCTCGTCTTCGAAGCGATTCGGTATCTCGAGGATTTCGCAGGTAGCGTCCAAGTAGGGGTCCAGGTCGCTGCTGGATATCGGCCAGCCGGTATCGGGGAAGTTTGGATGAGTTTCAAAATCATGGCGATCGAGAGGTATGCTGTACCCGCCCCAGTGATTGGACGTGCCGCCAAACATCCGAAGCCGAGCGAAGGACAGGTCGAAGTAGCGGTCGCCGACCACTTCCCCCGCAAACTGAGCCTGTGATTCACCTGTGAGGTTGCGCCCGCCTGCCTCGACGATGATGACGTCGTAGCCCTTCTTCACGAGGTCAACCGCGGTCGTCATACCGGCAGGACCAGAACCAATCACACAGACGCGAGTTCGAAGCACAGCGCCGTTTTCGAGAGCAGAAACGTCGACGAACACGGCTAGCGATCTCTTTCGTTGAGGATCCAGCGACCTCGATCGGGGCTGGGCATCGCACCAAGCGACAGCGGAGCGCATGCGGAAATCAGCAGTGCGGCGAATGTCACGTTGAAATTCCTGCGGCTCGAACGGCAGCCATCATCCCGGTCGCACTTGTGGTTCTCACTGCTCATTTCGATGTACCCTTCAGAGCGCATGCCGAATTCGATGTCCAAACTTTTCGGACCGAGCACCCGTCTGTCTTGTCTTCGACTGGTATCGTAATCGTCAAATCTGGCAGAGTCTTAGTTTAACCCCGCGGGGCTCACGCAGCAAATTCCGAAGTCTGGTATGGTCCTTCCATCTTCGGAATCGGGCATGCCTCACACCCCATCTACTACACGACAGTGTGCCGGCCGCGACGTGGTCGCCTTGATCCCCGCCGCCGGAAGCGGAACGCGCATCGCGCCCATCCCGGGCAGCAAGGAAGTCTTCCCGATCGGCTTCTCCCGCATTGAGAGCGACAAACCGGAGGTCAAGGTAATCAGCCAGTACCTATTCGACCGCATGACAGCCGGCGGTGTCGGCCAGGGCATCGTCGTCCTGCGCACCGGCAAGTGGGATATTCCGGCCTACTTCGGCGAGGGTGAGCCGGCCGGCATGAACTTGTCCTACGTGGTGGTCGGCCAAACGCTCGGGCCACCCGACACGCTGGATCGAGCCTACGCCTTCGTCCGGCACAATGTGGTCGCTTTCGGATTCCCGGACATCCTGCTGGAACCGCCCGATGTTTTTGACCAGCTGCTGACGCGTATGGATGTGGGTGATGCAGACGTGGTGCTGGGGCTGTACGACGTGGTTGATCCACACCAGAGTGACATCGTCGAGCTCGATGGAGAGAACCGCGTGCTCGACATCCACTTGAAAGACCCGACATCGGTCCTGCCTCATTGCTGGGGCTGCGCGGTGTGGGGGCCGGCGTTCACCGAATTCATGCACCGCGTGGTTCAAGAGCATCGGGACCATACCGCGGACAGCTTCGGAACCATCGATGCGGGCGGCGATCTGCCGATGGGGCTGATCTTCAAACAGGCGGTTGCCGCGAATTTGAAAGTGGTCGGTGTTCCTTTCAAGGGCCAGCACTGGACCGACGTGGGCAGCCCTCGTGATCTGCTGCGGATGGCGCAGAAGCTTCGCAGTCAATGACTGCCGGACACGCTGCGTTCGG